>CAJWNY010000014.1 GCA_913043815.1 uncultured Gammaproteobacteria bacterium | reverse complement strand
GGTTGAATCCTATCTTGGTCACGCAGAAGCCTGGATCGATATGGGAAAAGCACCGAACACAGATGAAGCTCGACGAGCCAACGCTGCCTTCATCAACGATGAGCACAACTTCATCGATATGGAACGATCAACGTTTTTGTTTGGGAAGGAACACACGATCATCGACAAACGATAAAGTGCCTCGCAAAAGACGTCCATTCACTTACAGCCTGCTGTCTTTGGTCGTGTCGGATGTTTCTGTGAAGCGGACGCGATGCCGATAGAAACGCAAACCTTCGGCACCTGCGTTTGAGAGGAAAATATTGACTTTTGATGCTACCTATTTGATATATTCATACTGAATTCACAAACCGGGGGGGAGCTATGTCAGTAAAAGTTGATTCTAAGAGTGGGTTAAAAATTTTTAATACACGCGCTGCCAAAGCCTCTGAAAAAATCACGGGCAAAGGCTATTCCACAAATACTGATGAAGCGCTAAAAACTCTCCCTCCAGCGCCTGCTGGGGCAGTATTTGATGCGCAAGAGCAGGCTAAGTACAGAGAGTTTAAAGAATCAAGAGCCGGGGCGGCCGACTACATGTCTATGGAAGGCGAATTTAGCCATTACTTAAAAGACGTTTATTCGGCTGATCCAGTGCCGCGGGAGCCACTAGAAGACGAGTGCGAAGTGTTGGTTGTTGGCGCTGGCTTTGCGGGTCTTCTGCTTTGGTACAAATTGCGAGAAGCAGGATTTGATGATGTGCGGTTTTGTGAAAAGGGTGGAGACGTTGGCGGGACTTGGTATTGGAATCGCTATCCGGGGATTGCCTGTGATGTCGAGTCCTACAGCTATTTTCCATTACTTGAAGAAATGGGCTACATCCCTACCATGAAATTCGCAGCTGGTTTTGAAATCATGGAGTACTGCCAGAAGATGGCGGAAAAGTTTGGTTTCTACGACAAGTGTCTATTTCATACCACAGTCGAGAAAACTGAATGGGATGAAGATGCTGGACGTTGGACAGTTAATACCGACCGCGGCGATGCAATGCGCGCAAAGTTTGTAATCTTGGCAAACGGTATTTTAACAACGCCTAAATTAGCACGCATAGAGGGTATGCAATCCTTTCAAGGGGACGCCTTTCATACTTCTCGTTGGGATTACGAAATCGATTTGAAGGACAAACGAGTCGGCATTATTGGTACGGGTGCCACATCTGTACAAGCGGTCCCTGAACTAGCAAAAATTGTCAAAGAGCTTTATGTTTTTCAACGAACGCCATCTTCTATTGATGTGCGGGATCAACGAGAAACGTCGGTTGAGGAGTTTGAGGAGTGGTCGAAAGAGCCTGGTTGGGCAAAAGCGCGCCGCGCGCGCTTTGCGCGTATTTCTGAGGGTCGCACCGCTATGAAGGCCAATGATGATTACCTCGCTGGGCGAGTGCCCGATTTCAAAGAACGCAAACAATACTCTGGGGACATAAGCCCAGCTGAATTAGTACAAAAACAATTGGATACCAACTTTCGGATCATGGAACAAATTCGGGCGCGAGTTGACGCAATAGTAGTCGACCCGAAAACGGCGGAAGCATTAAAACCCTACTATCCCTATGGTTGTAAACGACCTACATTTCATGATGAATATTTACCAACTTTTAACAAGCATAACGTTCACTTGGTCGACACGGCGCCGCGCGGTGTTAGTGAGATCAACGAGCGTGGGGTGATACACGATGGCAACGAATACCCCGTAGACGTTTTGATTTACGCGACCGGTTTTCAATGGATGGCAACTTCAACGTTTAATATGATAGTTGGGCGCGCTGGTCATTCTTTAAAGGATAAGTGGGAGCAAGAGGGGACAAAAACCTTTTTGGGCTTGCACAGTAAAGGATTCCCTAATCTATTCGTTGTGTCTGGCCCACAAGGCGGTGGAGGCAGTTTCAACTTTACTAATGCCATTGAGGAGCACGGTGATTACGTTGTTTGGATGCTGAGTAAAATGCGTGAGAATGGCGACGACATTGTTGATGTGAAAGCTGAAAACGAAGAGCGATATGCCGAGCATTGTCGTCAGGCGGACGAGTTAACAAGGCCGTTGCGGGACTGCATAACCTACTACAACGGCCACGGAGAGGCCGAAGCCGGTAGCTTAGCTTACTATGGTGGCGGCGCTTGGCATAAATATAGGATCCAAGCACAAGAAAATCTCGAGCCCTACATATTTGAAAAGATAGGAAATTGAAAAAAGAGCCGCACTAGCTGAATCTTTTATAGATTTTTTGATAATCAGTCATTCGGCGTCGCGCGAGTGGCTGCTCAGCTCTATGTTATTTTAGTTAAGACGCAAACAAGAAAGGCCGATGACAAGAGTTGGAAAAGCTGGCTCAGACAAGCTTTTTAAGTATGCCACTGCATATTTGTTACCTACGTAAAGTTGTTCTTGCATTGCGTGTCGCATGATGTAGGTACTCTGCGACTTGGAGCAGGCGTTGATCAAAAAGGGCAGTGGAATTATTGCTGCGCCGATTCCGCAGCAGTCTCTTAACTACTGTGGAAGTGTTGTAAAAAACGTCAGTTCCTAGGTCGGTTTTCCAGTTAGTCAAATTGTTTGTCGGTGCTGGCAAACAAAAAATAAAATGCTCCACCAAAAAATGTGACACCTGCAGTAACGTAAAAAACCATATCCCATGAGTTCGTCACATCAAGGATTACGCCTGTCAGTATTCCTCCAACGAGGCCTGGAATGGCTGCAAACGTATTTGTTACACCCATTAATCTGCCGGTATATTTGGGTCCGATGTCGGCATGATTGACAATATACCCTCCAGCACCGAACCCACTGAACAACTTACCTACGCAGATAATAGCCATAACACCAAATGTGGTAGTAAATTGAGGCACCAAACAAAGGCACGTTGCCAGACCGCCAAAAGCCAATGTGTTGCACAGTTTTCTAACCGTGAGAAGTTTAACGCCACGAGCAATGAGGCTATCTGCGAAGTACCCGCCGAGGTTGGCGGAAAGAAAGCTAGCTATATGCGGAAGCATAGCTATGACGCCCACTGCGGCGAGTTCAATCCCAAGCTTTTCGTTTACGAACGTTGGAAGCCAAGACAGGAAAACAAAAAGAGTGTAGTTGTTACAGAAATGCGCAACTGCAATTGCCCAAAGCGGCCTGTTAAAAAGCCATATTCTCCAATCGAGATTTTCCCCTGGGCCAGATGCAGGCGCGTTTTCTACAATATAGGTCAACTCTTTTTCTGAAATAGTTGCAGATTCTCCCGGGGAGGATGTGACGTACTTACTCCAAAAGAAATACCACACAAAGCCTATTGCACCATACAAATAAAATGCCCAATGCCAGCTGAGCTGAGTAATGATGATTGGCGTTACGACCAAGCCAAAGATGGTTCCAAGGGGTATGGCGCTATTCGTGGCTGCGACCGAGCGCGAGCGCTCGCTTTTAGGAATCCATCTAGCATAAAGGCTATGCCATGCAGGGAAGGTGACGCCTTCTCCCAATCCCATTCCTAATCTCGCTAGTATCAAAATCGTGAACCCTGCTGCGGCCGCCAGCGGCGTTATCAAAGTAAACAGGGACCAAGTAATGAGACCTACGCCTAGAACAAATTTTGCACCGATTCTGTCGGATAAAATTCCGCCATAAATTTGAGTAACCATGTATGCCAGGTAGAAAGAGCCCAGAACAATGCCTTTTTCGGTGTTACTCCATCCAAGTTCGGCTCCCATTGGTATGATCGTAAGCGAGATAACGACTCGGTCGATATAACAAATAAACACAGCTGACATCGCAAGAGCGATAATTCTAAATCTTTCTGGCACCTCGTGCCCCCCAAGAAGCGATAGAAGGATAAAACCTATAGAAGGAGGAGTAGGCTGTCCAGCATTTGTATAGATTATAATTATGTGATATTTCTCCTAATCATTTTCAGAAAAGAGGTAGTGATGAACATTATAAAATTAAGTTCTGTTCTGGCGGTTTTTTCGCTTGTAGCTTGCGGTCAAGGTTCGAACCAAGAGACTACGAAGAGCGCGGCAGTAGATGCACCGGCAGTTGAGGAAGCGACTTCATCGCCTGTTCGTTATAATGAATTTGTGTGGTGCTCAAACGGCGAAAATGCCACTGAAGATAATTTAGTTGCTCGAGATTCTTTTTGGTCCAAGTCCGTTTCGGAGCTCGGCATGGACGAATTGAGGGGTGCGAATCTTAAACCTGTAGGATGGTCTTCTGAAAGCTTTGACAGTTTAACTCTTCTTATGTGGCCTAATAAGGAGGCTCGAAATGCAGGATGGCTAGAATATCAAGATTCTGGTATCGAAGAAAAACTCAATGAAAATTTTCCAGGCGTTGAGACCTGTGGCGGCATTGAATGGGCTAATGTTTACGGGTTTGACGTTTACCAGCCTCGGCAGGCCTCCAATCAAGAGTCAGCTGAAGGTGCAATAGCGTATGCTGGTTATCAGTTTTGCTCATTTAATGAGGGCAATAAAGCCGCCGATCTCAGAAAGGTAGTTATGGGTTCTTACACCAAATTTTTGCAAGAATTTGAGGCTGAAGTCGGGCCGACTTCCTACAACTTTCTTGTTCAAATACCCGATTTTGACGCTGCAGCTGGTGAGCGACACAATGGTGTGCCGCCTCAATTCGATTTGATGTGGACAAATTTTTGGAGCGATAAAACTGAGAAGACAATGGGTGACAAAGCATGGGCTGAATCCGGGGCACCTATTCAGGAATCTTTTGACGCCGTAATGACGTGCTCTGAGGAGCAGGGTTATGACCTAACTATTACGAAAAATCGTAAAGTTTAATTCCACATATAAAATGCTCTGAGGGTTCGGTAGAGTGATGAATCGGAACCCCGGAGCATTTTTATGAGCGCTCCCAGTTGTTATAAAATACGGCGTAGTGTGTTTAATCTTCGTGTAAACAGTAATAGGCATAAATAAAAAAGTCGTTAGCTTAATGGCTTATCTTGTTAACCCAGACGTGAATCGCATGGTTTCCTCGACTTTTAGTTCTCTGAAAATTAATTTGCGTTTGAATTGAGGGGATTGAGCAACGAAATAAGAACTGGATTGTGTGTAAGTGCCGGTCTGTCGCCTAATGAGCACTGGTAAAAATACGTAAACGGTTAAGTCGAAATGCTTCTCAAGTTTTCTGAGATCCAAGAATCTTTCTCTAATTTAGACAACTACTTAGATCTATACTTTTATTTAGGTTCTGATCTAATGTTGAGTGAAAGAAACGTTAAATTTATCGTCGAATTTTAGCCAATCGAGATCGCATGATGACTGACATTATTAATCGCAATGGGGAGTCCATTTCTTTAGAAGATGAAAAGCAAATCATAGATACCATAAATAAATGGTTAGATAATGAGGTAAGAGCTAATGTTTTAGCCTTCGAGCATAAAGATGAATACCCTCATCTTATGGTTGAGCAAATGAAAGATCTAGGTCTCTTTGGTGCAACGATTAGTCAAAAATATGGCGGTATGGGTCTTCCTAGTTCCACCTACGCTAAAGTTGTTGCCACCATTTCTGAAGTTTGGATGTCTCTGACGGGTATTTTTAACTCGCATCTTATTATGGCAGCTGCGGTAGAGAGGTTTGGTACCGAGGCCCAACGAAACTATTACTTACCTAAGTTTGTTACCGGAGAGTTGAGAGGAGGTCTTGCTCTGACGGAGCCAGACTGTGGAACGGACCTGCAAGCTATTCGTACAAGGGCGGTTAAGCATGGTAACGATTATGTGATTAATGGAACAAAGACCTGGATTTCTAATGGAATTGAGGGGAATTGTGTCGCTTTACTTGTGAAAACGGATATTGAAGTAGAGCCAAGACATAAAGGTATGAGCTTATTCTTAGCGGAAAAATCTGACGGTTTTAATGTTGGAAAGAAGCTCAAAAAATTAGGGTACAAGGGTATTGATTCTGCAGAACTTATTTTCGACGATTATCATATTTCACAAGATAATTTAATTGGGGGCGAGGAAGGTCACGGTTTTCTTCAAACCATGGGTGGCTTGGAGTTAGGTCGAATTAATGTTGCAGCTCGCGGTGTGGGGGTAGCGAATGCAGCTCTCAAAGACGCGACGTCCTACGCTCAGACTCGAAGTACTATGGGGAAACCTATAGGTCAACATCAGGCTATTCAAACGAAACTCGGTGATATGGCGACGAGAAGTCACGCAGCTCGATTGTTGGTGGAAGATGCCGCAAATGCATACGACAGAGGTGACAGATGTGATATGGAGGCTGGCATGGCAAAATTGTTCGCCTCTGAAGCTGCTATGGAAAACGCAACCGAATGTATGAGGATTCATGGCGCATATGGCTATTCTGAAGAGTTGCACGTTGAGCGCTATTATCGCGACGCGCCACTTATGTGTATTGGGGAAGGCACTAATGAAATGCAACGTATTATTATCGCAAAGCAGTTAATGGAGCGTAATCCGGTCTAGATAAAACTGAGAGGCCCCAGTAAAAAACCGCTTTTCGGCTGCGGGTTGTCTGATCTGAGCTAAAAGCAGATTCTCAGAGTAGGTTTATCCCAATGTTTTAAGGCATCGATGGCATACACATCAATTTCCATTTCTGGCTCTCGCACATAAAGGATAAGTGGTCAGTTTAAGTCGAGCGTAGGCCTAAATCTGCTTATATTTGTACAATTAATGCATTTTGCAGTGACTGCTTTTAAAACTAACTATTTTGCTTAATTGAAACAAGCCCTCCAACTTTATCCTCTAATGCTGGTCTTTCGCCAATCGAAAATTAATAGCCACCTTTGGCTATCGAAGACCAACTTGCCAAATGGATTTTGAAATGAGCAGGCAACGGCTGCTTCATAGTCTGCAGTTCTAAGCTACTAAAGTTGTTAACAAAAGCTCCTTAATTGATTTTCGGCGAAGTTCAACAGCAGGTTTTTAACCAAATGTCCTAGATTAAAGTTAACACGATGTAACGTACTTACCCAAAAAAATGACTAATTTGGGAATTAGGGTAATTAAATTTGATTAACATATTTCAGTCTGTTACAAAATGTGCCGAGTAATCTTTAAAACTGGAGGGTAATAGATGAAAAGTAAAAAAAGCCTTATTATCGGGGCTTCATTAACTGCGCTGCTTGCGCCAAACTTATTGATGGCAGAAGGAAGGCAAATAGAAGAGGTCATTGTGACCGCTGAACGCCAAGAAGCGTCCATTCAGGATACTTCTATTTCTATCACCGCATTTACCGGCGAATTCATGGACGATTTCGGCATTCGAAATCAAGAAGATTTACAAAACTTTGTTCCTGCTACAACCATTCAGCCTTACGACGCAACAGTGCGTGGCGTTGGTCGTAACTTCCGTGCTTTGGGCGGAGATCCCGGTGTAGCAACTTACATGAATGGTGTCTACTCAGAAGACCTATTGACTGCAACTGCAGCGACTTTCTGGGACGTAGAGCGTATTGAGGTTCTTCGTGGACCACAGGGCACCCTCTATGGCCGAAACGCTGTTGGCGGTGCGATCAACATTCTTTACAAAGAACCTACTGATGTTTTTGAAGGCGCTGTTAAGGCAATCGTCGGTAACTATGGAACCGAAGATTATTATGGTGCTTTTTCTGGCCCTCTGACCGATAAATTGTTGGGCCGCGTAAACTTTAGCTATCGCGATCGTGACGGCATAATCGACGAAATCGGTGGCTCTAATGGTCTTGGATCGGATGATTCAGATCTGGATGGTCTAGGTACGCAGAACATAGCCGTGCAATTGAAATGGTTGGTTTCGGATGACGTTACAGTTGATGTACGACACGCTTGGATGGGAATAGATAGACCATTCGGTGGCGCTAACGGTGGTGGTTTAGTCGTTTTGAACGAGGACGGCCAACCAAACCGTTCGACTGCGTTGGTTCCTGGTTATCGATTCATTGATAGAACTCAGACTGTTGCTACAAAGAATGACTTCTACAACCCAGGCACACCTGTTTACAGTTTTACTAATCCGGAAACGGGTGCTGTGCAAGAAGCGCAGACAAACCGCCCCGGCCTCGATTATGTTGGCGCTGCTGGCTTTCAAAATGCTATGGCATCACTGGATGGTTGGAACACAACATCAGACGAAAGCTTGGCCGCTTACAACGCGTGCGTTTTCCCCGGAGATATGAAAGGCAAAGATGTTTGCGCTGCCACTAACGGGTTAAATAGAGAGGAGTACGACACTAGTAATACTCAAGCGACGTTAACTTGGGATGCGAGTGACGCTCTGACTCTGAAATATATTTATGGCTTCAATGAGATTTCTTATCACCGCACAACAGACGATGACAATACAGCCAGTGTATATCAAGATCGTCAGTTCTATGTGAATCACGAAGCTCGTTATAGCTCGCACGAAGTACAAGCTTTCTACGAAATCAACGATACCATGTCGGTGACATCCGGCGTCTTTTGGTACGACGCTACTATCGATCAGCGTGGAGATTATTACTCTGCAGTAGGCTCTGATCGTTTTCAAGAAGCTTATACACCTGGCGCAGGCAGCATAGGTTTCTTCTTTGGTGGAGCTCCAATGGCTACATTATTCAGTGCGAAGAATGGCTGTATGGTCGCAAATCCTGCCCCAACCTGCTCGCCGAACTATGCCTCTGAAAACAGCTTTGAGAATTTGAGTATCCTAGACAGTTCTAGAAACGATAATTTATACCTCTCACAATGGGGTGGAGATGACGGCACGGATCCAAATCTTGACGTGATTCATGGTCCACGCACTGTTGGCTCTGACCTGCTATATGCTACTCAGACAGAACGGAAAGCGTTCGCTGCTTACACACAAGGCGTGTGGGACTTTGCAGAAGACTTAACTCTGACAATTGGTGTTCGGTATGCGTTTGACGAAGTGGACGCTGAAGAGAATCTATGGCGTTACACAGAAAGTGATGGCCTTTTTGCATTTATGGCTGGCGGCGGTAACAACAATGTGCCGGGAGTAGCGCCTAATCGAATCCTTCAAAGCGATAATGTATATACGATAAATCTGCAGGATGGGAATTTCCAGACAGACGCAGATGGCAACGTAGTGAACGATGCTTATGGACAACCAATCGCTACCGATCGAGTAGTCAATGGCGGTCATCCAATAGCCGTTAGTGTTTATCGTCCGTTCACCCGAAAAGATGAAAAAGTGACAGGTAGAATCAACCTTGATTGGGATGTTACTGATGAAATGATGTGGTATTTCTCTGTTACATCCGGATATAGATCTGGAGGTTACAACTTAGTTTTCTTTAGCAATACTGCAGCTTATGACCCCGAAGAGCTTCTTTCCTATGAAATTGGTTATAAAACACAGTTTTTGGACAACACTTTACAGGTCAATGGTTCGTTCTACGTTTATGACTATGAAAATATTCATACGGTGGCTACTGAGGTAACCAGCTTGGGTGGCACTTCAACTTCTGTTCTTCCTGCACCGGGTGCAGAAGTAATGGGGATCGAAGCAGAAGTATTATGGTTGGCGACCGATGCGTTAACTTTAGGGGGTAACTTCAGTTACACACCTAACGAGTACACTGAAGATCTGAACATCCTTGATCCAGCACGACGTGATACTCCTACTGGTCTTTACCCTCTTGCGGCGGCAAACACAACGAATGTTAACGGCAATCAGCTGCTGCAAGTTCCAGAGCTCAAGTACACGGCTTATGGTACCTATTCCATTCCACTAGCTGATGGAGCAAGTGTAAGTCTATCTGGTGTGTATAGCTTTACCGATGAGGTTTACTACTCTCCATTCGAGAACAAGAATGAAATGGCAGAGTCGTATGATCGGTTAGATGTTCGCGCTACCTGGACTAATGCAGAGGAAAACATTGTTGTTGCTGCATTCGTCAACAATGTTCTTGATGATGTTGCGGTACTTCAGGTGCTTAGGCATGGCGAGGATGAGCACTTTCGACAGACAGGCACAACCACTGCGCCACGTATGTTTGGTATGGAGCTAACCTATAAGTTAGGTGCTTACTAATCTTTAGAAAGACGGCAGAATAAATTCTGCGGTCCTAAAGAAATGTTTGATAACAAGCCACCCTAGGGTGGCTTGTTTCGTTTTGGTCAGCAGGTATTAATCTTGAAAATTCGCTAGATCCAGACTCTTAGGTATCGGGTTAGTTCCGCTACAAAACTTTCTTTTAAAAATAGATCGATGCTTTTCTGCTCGCTACTTGTATGCACTCGCAATCTAGTCGTCGCATATCCGACAGTTTTTAGCTGTTCTTTGGTTTTCTTTTCGTTTCCTAGCCGGTGGCCGCACTGCGACTTTTACCTGATCGGGAATTTTTAGGTCTTACAGGTTTTCTTGCCTCTCGAATAAGCCCAACGCCGCTCTTTAGTAATAAGTACCTTGATTTAGCTCAAGACTCGATTTCATCTTTTTTCTATTGTTTAGTCCTGTGTCGTTGGTTAGCATCGCGCGATGAAATTTAATACAGATGACCTGCGTATAACCGGCATGGCAGAAGTGCTGCCACCCGAAGATCTTTTAGAAGAGCTGCCTTTATCAGATGGGGCTTCGACCTTGGTTTTTAATGTGCGCAAACAAGTGAGCGATATTATTGCTGGACGTGACAAACGCCTACTAGTTATTGCGGGTCCCTGTTCCATTCACGACCCTATTGCTGCTTTGGAATATGCTGCTCGTCTGCAAGCTCAAGCGACACAATATTCTGATCAGTTATGTGTTTTGATGAGAGTCTACTTTGAAAAGCCGCGAACCACTGTTGGCTGGAAAGGCCTTATTAATGATCCGCACTTGGACAATAGTTTCGATATTAATCAGGGCCTGCGAACGGCTAGATCTGTCCTTAGAGATATAACGGAGCTAGGCATCGCAGCGGGTACCGAATATTTAGATCCTATTACTCCTCAGTATATTGGCGATATTGTGGCTTGGGGCGCCATTGGTGCAAGAACGACAGAAAGTCAGATACATCGCCAATTGGCCTCAGGTCTTTCTTGCCCGATAGGCTTCAAGAACAGTACTTATGGTGATGTTCAAGTTGCGGCGGATGCAGTGAAAAGCGCTCAGCATCCGCATATCTTTTTATCTGTTATGAAGTCTGGTAAGTCTGCCATTTTTTCCACATCAGGTAACGAAGACTGTCATGTCATTTTGCGTGGTGGTAAAAAACCCAACTTCGATTCTGCTTCCGTTAAAGAGGCAGCCAAATTGTTATCAGACGGTAATCTAAATGACCGCCTTATGGTGGACATGAGTCATGCCAACAGCGCTAAAGATCATATGCGGCAAATGAATGTTTGCTCAGATTTGTCGCAACAGATCGCGTCGGGTGAAGATCGTGTTATGGGAGTGATGATCGAAAGTCACCTTGTCGCCGGCAAGCAAAGCCTAGGCACAGAATTGACGTACGGCCAAAGTATTACCGATGCTTGTATCGGCTGGGATGATACCGTTAGTTGTCTAGATCAGTTGGCCCGCGCAGTGGAAAAACGTTTAGTTTAGGCGCGCCCTGTTAAATCGGATTTCTGGAAAGCCGGATAGCATTCGGTGGAAGTCCTTATCGTAGTCTAAATAGTTTGGTGACTTCCTGAGGTGGCTTTTGGCGAAAGAGGGCTTTGATATAGACCGCCTGCCAATTGCTCACTGAGATCAATCAGCCTCTTGTTTTACCTAACCGTTTCGAAATAAAGTCTTCACTCCTCGCCGACGATCAACCTTGCTTCAATAACTTATCAATCTGTAAAAAAAAGCCACCCTAAGGTGGCTTTTTATCTAGTACATAAAGTCTCCGTTTACCGGCAGAAGTAGCTCTGCCGCAACGTTTGGCGCTAGTAAGCGCCTAACTTGTATGTAAGTTCCAAGCCAAACATGCGAGGCGATGTTGTACCACCAGTCTGACGGAATTGCTCATCTTCGCCATGCCTTAGCACTTGGAGTACAGCAACATCGTCGAGCACGTTGTTAACATATGCCGCAACAATTATATTTTGCTCTGCGTTGGTCCAAGTAGCGCGAACGTCTAATCGGTCATATGCCTGCGACATTTCTCTAGAGTTCTCGAACGGAGAGTAATAAACATCATCAGTCCAGCTGTATACGCCGGATATATCAACGTTCGCTCCACCATCTAGCGGAATTGCATAAGTGCCGTAAGCTGTGTACTTAAGCTCAGGTACCTGCAACAGTTGATTGCCGTTAATGTTCTTGGTGTTCGTGGCAGCATCTGGATAGAGCCCTACAGGAGTTTCACGTCGAGCTGGATCTAAGAGATTCAGGTCTTCTGTGTACTCGTTAGGCGTGTAACTGAAGTTGCCGCCTAGGGTTAGCGCATCTGTTGCAAGCCATAACACTTCAGCTTCAATGCCAATTACTTCGGCCCCAGGTGCCTCAAGAACAGATGTTGAAGTGCCGCCCAAGCTTGTAACCTCAGTTGCTACTGTATGAATATTTTCGTAATCATAAAGGTAGAACGATCCGTTTAGCTGAAGAGTGTTGTCTAGGAACTGTGCCTTGTATCCAAGTTCATAAGAAATCAATTCTTCAGGATCATAAGCGGCACTATTACTAAAGAATACTAAGTTATAACCACCTGATCGATAACCAGAGGTAGCAGACAAGTACAGCATAACTTCGTCGTTTACATCCCAGTCCAGGTTAATCCTTCCAGTAACCTTTTCGTCCTTCCTTGTGAAAGGGCGATAAACGCTTACAGCAATAGGGTGGCCGCCATTAACAACTCTCGATGTCGGAATAGGCTGCCCATAAGCATCGTTCATTACATTGCCATCTGCATCAGTTTTAAAGTTACCATCCTGTAGGTTGATGGTATAAACATTATCACTTTGGCCTACCCGGTCAGGCCTTGCAGACGGATCTGTTGGGTCGCCGTTTCCGCCCCCAGCCATGAATGCAAAAAGACCATTGCTTTCTGTGTAGCGGAATAAATTCTCTTCCGCATCTACTTCATCCCACGCATATCTGAGGCCGACTGTTAATGTTAGGTCGTCCGCGAAGTCCCATACGCCCTGAGTATATGCCGCAAAAGCAGTTCTTTCAGTTTGTGTCGCGTAGAGTAAATCCGATCCAACTGTTCGTATTCCGTGAATTACATCAAGGTCTCTGTTTGTTCCGTCGTCACCCAGCCATTGAGACAAGTATAAGTTATCGTTTCTGCCAGCAGAAAATAGAGTCAAGTTTTCAGCACTGTTCTCGGCGGAGTAATTTCTCGAGCACGAGGGTGCAGGAACCTCAACCATACAGCCATTTTTTGCGCTGAATAGTGTAGCCATTGGATTGCCACCGAAGAAAAAACCGATGCTACCTTCGCCTGGGGTATAAGCGTCTTGAAAACGATCGGAACCCACTGCAGAGTAAAAGTCGCCTCGCTGATCGATAACAGCGTCGTACCAGAACACACCTGAAGTTACTGACATAGTGTCATTGATTTCATAGAACGCCTGTACCTCATGCGAACTGTACCTTGCTTCGTGGTTCACGTAGAACTGACGATCTTCGTACATGCTAGCAGTGTTGTCATCGTCTGTTGTACGGTGATACTGAAGCTCATTGAATCCATAAATGTATTTCAGAGTCAGGGCGTCACTCGCATCCCAAGTGAACGTTGCTTGAGTATTGTTGGTATCGAACTCTTCTCGATTTAGGCCGTTGGTTGCAGCACAAATTTTGTCACCATCAATATCATCAGGAAATACGCACGCATTGTACGCAGCGACACTAGCATCTGATGATTGGTTCCAACCATCCAGCGATGCCATAGCATTTTGGAAACCCGCTGATGAAACATAATCAAGCCCTGGACGGTTTGTCTGAGCTTCCTGCACTGCACCCGTTGTTGGGTTTGTGAAGTTGACTACAGGAGTAGCTGGATTGTAGAAATCATTTTTCGTAGCAACCGTCTGCGTTCTATCAATGAATCGATATCCAGGAATCAATGTAGTGGATCGGTTTGGTTGACCATCTTCGTTTAAAACAACCAGTCCGCCACCGTTAGCGCCACCGAAGGGGCGATTGATACCCATCCAACTCGTTCTTACGTCTAGTGTAATGTTGTCTGAAATAAGCCACTTTAATTGGACAGCTATGTTTTCGGTACCGAGACCGTCCAAATCTGAATCGTCAGAGCCGAGTCCGTTAGGGCCACCGATTTCTTCGATAATTCCGTCGCGGTCGCGATAGCTAAAGTTTACGCGGCCAAGGAGTGTATCGGATATAGGACCCGAAAACGCACCATAGTAGTCTTCAGTTCCGTAGTTACCAACAATAGCTTTTACAGCGCCTTCGAAAACATCAGTAGGTTCTTTATAAAGAATGTTGATCGCGCCACCAACAGCGTTACGACCGTAGAGTGTGCCCTGTGGACCACGAAGAACCTCAATACGCTCTACGTCCCAGAATGTTGCAGCAGTAGCCGTCAACAAATCTTCTGAGTAAACACCTTGCATGTAAGTAGCTACGCCGGGGTCGCCGCCCAAGGCGCGGAAGTTACGACCAACACCACGTACTGTGGCGTCGTAGGGTTGAATAGTTGTTGCAGGAACAAAGTTCTGCAAGTCTTCTTGATTCCTAATACCGAAATCGTCAATGAACTCACCTGTAAACGCGGTGATGGAAATAGAGGTGTCTTGAATAGACGCCTCCTGCCGTTCAGCGGTCACAATGACCTCTTCAATTTGCCGTCCTTCTGCCATCAGTAAGTTTGGCGCAAGTAGTGCGGTTAATGCAGCCCCGGATATGAGGCGGTTTATTCGTGTCATCAGTTTTCCCTCCAGATTTCTGATAAACATTAATTAACACGTACTAAAACTGTACGCAAACTAATTGGATTACGTGAATTTTTGGGCGCTGGGAAGAAAAGTTACATGTTAAAAAACCTAACGTTAGGTGCTTGTTAGACGAAATATGTAGTGTATTAATTGGGGGTAAGGTTTAAAAAAATAATTTAAACGAAGGATTATTAAAAACGTAGCTAATTTACAGCGTTTTGAGTTAATTAGGGGTGAGAGGCCCGTTGTGAAAAGCCTTATGCCCGACTTTACGTTGTTTTGAAATCGCTTTGTCGTGCTTAAATCCTAGACATTTAGCTCACTAATCCGCTCGGCCAGTTGGGTAAAAACTACCCGTTTCATCAAGTTGGGGTGGTGAATTAATTTTACTTATTTTTTTAATTTCATATTCGCCGGATTTTATTCGGGTAGTCATATGCGAACGAGCTGCTACTATTTATATTGTGCGAATCATTAATACTCTGGGAGTGGATCAGCTATGGAACATTTAGACGTAATTATCGTAGGCGCTGGAATTTCTGGCGTGAGCGCCGCCGTGCATTTGGGCCGAAAATGCCCAGAACAAAGCTACTGTGTGTTAGAGCGCAGGGAGAGTGTCGGTGGAACATGGGATCTCTTTAAATATCCGGGAATTCGCTCAGACAGTGACATGCACACACTAGGTTTTAATTTTAAACCTTGGAAGGAATCGAAAGCTATCGCAGATGGTCCTTCGATTTTAAAGTACGTTAAAGAAACGACCCAAGAGCATGGAATAGACGAGAACATAAAGTTTTCGCATAAACTCACTAATGCGACATGGTCATCGCACGACGCTAAGTGGACATTAGATGTAGACCATGGATCTGAGCAACTTCAAATGAGTTGCAACTTTTTGTTTATGTGCAGCGGTTATTACAGCCACGACGAAGTCCATGATCCGTGCATCGATGGTGTGGAAAATTTTTCTGGCGAGATTGTTAACCCACAGTTCTGGCCAGAGGGATTAGAGTATAAGAACAAACGCGTGGTGGTTGTGGGCAGTGGTGCGACAGCGATGACCTTGGTGCCGAATATGGCCGCAGATGGCGCGCAGGTGACGATGTTGCAGCGTTCGCCAACTTATGTGGTAGCACGCCCAGACCAAGATGCGTTGGCTAATTTCCTGCGCAAGATACTGCCGGAGAAGTGGGCGTACAATTTGACCCGTTTCAAAAATATCGAGATGCAGCGCTATTTCTATTATCAAACACGTACTGCGCCAGGAAAAGTTAAAAAGCAGTTGTTGGACATGGTTAAGCAAATGCTGCCTGAAGGCTACGATATGGAAAAGCACTTCACACCAAACTATAACCCATGGGATCAACGCCTTTGTTTGGTGCCGAATGCAGATTTGTTTGAATCTATTAAGTCCGGCAAGGCTCAAGTGGTGACTGCTGAGATAGACCGAATTACTGAGACCGGCATTCGCCTAGAGAATGGTGACGAATTACCGGCGGATATTATTGTGTTAGCAACAGGTTTGAAACTTGAAGTGCTCGCCGGTGTGCCGTTTACAGTGGACGGGGCGGCCATAGATTTTTCTGAGCAGTTTACATATAAGGGAATGATGTACTCGGGCGTTCCAAATCTTGCTAACACTTTTGGTTATGTTAATGCGTCTTGGACTTTGCGCGCCGACTTAACTTCCGAATGGGTTTGTCGTCTTGTAGAGCATATGAAAAGAAGCGGTGCTACCCAAGTTACGCCGGTTTTACGTCAAGAAGATCAGGGTATGCAAACCCTACCCTGGATTGCAGATTTTCCTGCCGGATACATGCAACGCGTTATGCATTTGTTTCCACAGCAGGGTCAAGGGCCGTGGAAGAATACGCAAAACTTTGCCATAGACAAAAAGATGATTCGCAACTCGCCTGTAGCAGACAATGCACTGATTTTTTCCGCTAACGGAAAATCAAACTCGGCCGATCCGCGAGACAGCGAGATAGATGCTCAGCCGCAGCAGTCTGCAGGTTAACGCGGTTGAGGCGGGCGGGTAGTGTTTGCCGCGTTCGCCCCAGTGGTGTGTCGGCTCATTATAAGTAAATGAGGATAGTTTGCAGGAGACGTTGTCCAAGAATTCCCCAGGTCGACTGTTCAGTCCTCGGTATCAGACAGCAGCAAAATTTTCTCTTTGTGGCCGCTGATATATCTGAGTCTGATGCCAACACAAATCGCTACGATAAACATGCCTGAAGCAATGCCAGCCCAATAACCGTACACCCTTAGTGGTTCGTCCGTAATTAGCCCTTCGGCCAATATATAACCTAGTGGCAAGGCTAGAAACCAATAGCCGATAAGGCCGAATATCATCGGGATTGTAGTGTCTTTATAGCCGCGTAGAGAACCGATAATGACAGCTTGAGCATCATCAATAGTCTGATAAACGGCTATAAATAAAATTAGCACAATGGCGATAGCGATTACTTCAGGGTCGTTGGTGAAAATAGAAACCAGTTGATAGCGCAGTCCTATAAGCACCAAGCTCATCACTAATGCATAGCCAATAGAAAATTTGAATATAGCGCCGGCGGTAGATCTTGCTGCAGCCAAATCTCCACTACCCACCAAAAATCCAATGCGGATGCTGGCGGCGCTGCCAATACTCATGGGAATAACATATGTCATCCAGTTGAGGTTACCAGCAATACTGTGGGCGGCCATATCGACCACGCCCAAGCGAGCAACCAAAAAACCAACTACGCCAAACAAAGCCATTTCTAGGAAAATAGCGATACCAATGGGGATGCCAAGTTTTAGGATGTCCCGGCAGGTAGTAAGTATTGGGAACTCGAATAACTTAAATAAACCGGTAGCTCTAAAGTAAGGTTTAGGCAGCAGCAAGAGCATGAGGATGAGTTGTACCCAAAAGACGATGGCTGTTGCCCAGCCGCAGCCCACGCCGCCCATTTCGGGGAAACCAAATTCACCATAGACCAGGGCGTAGTTGAGAAAGCCGTTGAGCGGTAGCACGCTGCCCGCAATAAGCATGGGCGGGCGTGTTTGGCCGAGCCCCTCTAGCGTATGGCGCAGCGCCACATAGATAATAATGGGCGGTATACCCCAACTGATCGCGTACAAATATTCGCTGGCGATGTCGGCTATAGCAGGCTCAATGCCGGTCCACTCATAAATGATGCCTGCGTTATGCAGTAGCAACATCATCAAGGCGCTGCTGGCTAAAGATAGCCACAGGCCTTGGCGAATTTGATGGCCTATATCACCCATTTTATTCGCGCCGCGCAAATGCGAAGTAATAGGTGCCAAAGCCATAGTGACGCCCGTGAGCAGCATAAACGCTGGCCACATGACGTTACCACCTAAAGATACGCCCGCGAGGTCGGCGGCGGAATAACGTCCGGCCATAGCAGTGTCTATAAAGCCCGTACCCATGATAAAAAACTGGGTCAGCACCATTGGCCAACCCAGCGTGAAAAGGGGGGCTAAGCTCTGTCTGAAGCTTTGCTTTGTGCCCGGTAGAGTTGCGTTGGATAGAACTGGGGCAGTGCTTTCGCCATCAGATGAAGTAGGTCGTGTAATCATAAGGGCGTCGAGTATTCCAGTGTATTTCGCTAATTGCAGTTAGCTCGTCGCTCACCAATGTCGGTTGATTGATTGGATCTTTGCATTGAAGTTAAAAGGATCGCTATGCTGGGTCAGAGCGTGGGCTTTGTAAATCAGTTATTAATTTAAAACTGCCTGATTAACTGATGGGTAACGTGACTCACGCAGTCAGCCAGAGTAATCAGACAATGTAATCATACAAAGCAATCAGCCAGAGCCACCACAGAGCGCAAGGTAGGCGCAGTTACTCCGCGCTGGGTCGCTCGTTGCCTAAAATAGAGACGCGTTCGCCATAGCGGCTATCTGGCCAGTAATCCCAAACCGCATGATGCTGAGTGCAACGGTTATCCCATAGGGTAAGCGTATTTGGTTGCCATTGCACTCGGCAGGTAAGCCTGTGGGTTCTGGTAATGTGATCAAATAGCGCGCCAAGCAATGCCTTGCTCTCCCAGCCGTTCATACCCTTAATGTGCGAGGTGAATCCGCTGTTAACGAATAAGATTTTTTTTCCAGTTTCAGGATGGGCGATGACTACTGGGTGTTCGTTTTTCGGGTAAGCGTCACCTGCAGGTGCCGCCACTTTGTAGTTGCCTAAATAGGGCAAGGCACCATCATGAATAGCCGTAAGGCGATCAAGCACCTCTTTCATCGTGTCGCTGAGCAGGTCGTAGGCCAAATACATGTTTGCGAATAGCGTGTCTCCGCCGCCACTTTCTGGGGTCTCCTTAATGTAAAGAGCGGATGCCATGGGTGGTATTTCGTCGCAGGTAACATCTGTATGCCATGCATTGCCTGCAGTATAGGCAGAGTTTTTAGTAGTTTTGACTGAGAGAATTTCTGGGTCGCCGCCATAGCTGTGCTGCATTGGATGCACATGTAACGTGCCAAATTTTCGCGCAAAAGCCTTGTGGTGATCTCGATCAATATCTTGCTCGCGAAACACAATGACTTTCCAGTCAAGCCAGGCCCGGTAAATTTCGCTGAACTGTTCATTAGACAAATCTTGAGATAAGTCCACCCCAGATATGTGCGCGCCAATATGCGGCGTTATGCTGTCCACCTCTATCGATTCGAATCCGCTGATCATGGCCATGCTTATCTCCCCAGATTTAGATGTACTTATTTCTAGCTCTATTTTTAGCGTTAGAACAGTTGGCTTACTATTCCGGCAGCCCTAGTACCCGCTTCGAAATAATATTTGCTTGGATCTCGTTGCTGCCGCCATAAATTGTGGTTGCCTTGGTGTGCAGCCATTCTTCCACGCTGGTGATTTCCATTTCACTAAATTCGTTGCCGCTCACACCCAAACCTTTAAAACCCATCAGTTCCCGTTTAAGTTCTGCGCCATCTTGTTGCAGGGCAGCGCCGTAGAGTTTAAAAATGGAGGTAGCTGCGCCTGGGGTACCTGACTTATTTTCTGCGTTAGCGCGTTGAGCGGTAAGGCGAAAGGCAGCTCGGTTCATGTTTAACGTAGTGACTTTTTCGCGGATTGCAGTGTCGTCGATTTTACCGTCATGCTCTCCAATATAGTTTTTCGCTATTTCCACCAAGCCGCTGCCGGGTTGTGCAGGACGTGCGCCCCCATTCAAACCGCCAATGCCTGAGCGTTCATATTGAAGTAGGCGCTTACCTACAGACCAGCCTTTGTTCAATTCACCAACCAAGTTATCTTTGTCTGCAATAGCGTCATCAAAGAACGTTTCGCCAAACGGTGATGAGCCGGAAATTAGTTTAATGGGTTTTACGGTTACGCCAGGTTGGTCCATGGTCAATAAAACGAAGCTGATTCCTTCATGCTTAGGTGCATCTGGGTCGGTTCTGACCAGCGCGAACATCCAGTCAGCGGTAGCTGCACCAGAGGTCCAAACTTTTTGGCCATTGATCACAAAGTGATCGCCTTTGTCATCTGCCTTGGAGTTTAGTGCTGCTAAGTCGGAACCTGCATTTGGTTCAGAGTAGCCCTGGCACCATTGAACGTCTCCCCGAATAATCTTAGGCATGTGGCGTTCCTTTTGCGCCTGGGTTCCGTACTCAAGCAGGGTCGGGCCAATCATTGTCATGCCCATCCCGCCCAAAGGCATGCGCGCGCCAATATTGCCCATTTCCTCGTAGAAAACTTTTGCCTGAGCCGAGCTTAGGCCGCCACCGCCAAACTCTGTTGGCCAAGTGGGCGCTGTGAAACCTTTTTCAGAGCATCTCTCAAGCCATAGAGCGACATCTGGTTCTAATTCAATCTTGGTGCTGCCAATTGCAATTTGGCCTGGCCCTTTGGCGCCCTCGGGACAATTCTCACCCAACCATCCACGCACATCACTGCGAAACTCTGCTAATCCACTCATCGACTTTCTCAAATATTTTTCAATACAAAACTCTACTCGTTATAGACTATGTAACTCAACATAGAAATAACATGAGTTTGTTGACACTTTTGTCAGTAAATTCACTCCAGATGATCGGCAGATGAAAAAAATAGACTTGGGAGGGTTAAATGAAAGAAGTGATGGCAGCATTTGAATTGGAGAATTTGCGCGGGGAGCAAGTTACTTTCTCCGGCAATAGCGATTCGCTGGTCTGTTTTATTAAGGAAGATTGCCCAACTTGCAAAGAGGTTATGCCGGTATTAGTTGCTATGCACAAGGCTTTCGCCGGTGCAATTGATATACGAATCATTGGTCAAACCTTGGACGGCAACAAGGCTTTAGACAATGCCTTCACTCCAGGCTTTTCTATTTTGGATGACAGCGCCCTTAAGGTTTCTTTTGCTGCGGATATTGAAACCGTGCCCACCCTTTACAAAACTGATGCTTCTGGCACGGTCACAGAGACTTGTATAGGTTTTGTTCGCGATGAATGGCAAGGCTTAGCGCAGCGTTTGAGTGGCGAATTGGAGATTCCAGATGTAGACCTTGACTGGCAAAAATTGCCGGAGTGGCGGCCGGGTTGCGGGTCTCTTTCGGTAGATCCGAGTAACGCTGATCGGCTACGTGCCGAGGCCGAAAATAGTCCTATTCGTGCGCGCAAGATCGCGATTGGTAGTCAAGACGACGAATTCGAGTTTATGTTCGATCAGGGTTTTTCAGATGGTTTGCCGGTAATTCCTCCTACCCCTGAGCGTGTATTGAGAATGCTCGGGGGTACCAGGCGGGACGCTCAAGAAATTATCGGCGTTATGGCGCCTAATCTGGGCGAAGTGACCATTGAGAAAATTGCCATCAATGCAGTGATGGCTGGGTGTAAGCCGCAGTATCTACCGGTAGTTATTGCCGCGGTGGAGGCAATTAGCACTGATGACTACAACGTGCATGGTGTTATGGCTACAACCATGGGTGCCAGCCCGGTAATAGTGGTTAATGGCCCCGTTCGTCATCAAATAGGCATGAATATGGGCATGGGCGCACTGGGACAAGGTAACCGCGCTAATGCCACAATAGGGCGCGCTGTACGCCTTGTTATCCGCAATGTTGGGGGTGCTAAACCCGGTGAGACAGAGCGTTCGGTTCTGGGTAATCCAATGAAATTCACGATGTGTTTTGCTGAGTGGGAAGAGCGTAATCCCTGGCAGCCCATGCACGTGGAGCGTGGGTTTGACGCGTCAGACTCTGTAGTTACTGTGTTTACCATGACCAGCGGCCCTTCGTTGATCGTTGATCAAGAGTCGCGCAGCGCCAATGCGCTGGCCGGCACAATCGGTCAAACGCTAGAAGGAATATACAATCCAAAAGCACACTTTGCCACCAACTGCTTGTTGGTAGTGGTGCCAGAGCACGTGGACACCCTAATGCGCGATAACTACAGTAAAGCTGACTTGCGTAAACGTATTCAGGAAACCTCATCTCGGCCAGCGCGTGAACTGGTGGGCGATACAGTCTCAGGTGCAGGCCTTAAGCCGGCTACCGCGGCTGGCATGAGTAAGGAGGATTTAGAAAAGATGATGCCTAAGTTTAGGTCTGAAGAAGATATACACATTGTCGTTGCCGGTGGTGAAGCGGGCAAGTTTTCAGCAGCCTTTCATGGCTGGGTTACCGGCAGCATAGGTTCCATTCCGGTATCACGAAAAATAGATATTTGATGCGGCGTTGAATAGCCGAATGAGTTATAAATAGAGTCAAAATAATAAGAGGAGAGCTGTGGATATGTCGATGTTATCAATCTTGGACCCTACCGATGAGCGGGTTCCAGTGTCACGGCAAATTACGCCGAGACCAAAGCAGATTGTAGGCAATGTAGCATTGCTAGATATTTCTAAGCCTCGCGGCAATGTTTTACTTGACCGATTAGAAGAAACGTTGAGCCAGCGCCTACCGGATGTGAATATCACCCGTTACGTTAAGCCGACATTTTCTAAGCCGGCGCCAGAAGAGCTGCGGCAAAAAATTCAGGCAAATAGCGATTTTGTCATAGAGGCCTTGGCGGACTGAGGATCCTGTACCACGTGCAGTTTGCATGACACGGTATGGTTTGAGATTCAGGGTACGCCCGCGGTTTCTATTGCATCTTCAGAATTTGTCACAGCGGCAGATGCGCAAGCCAATGCGCTGGGCATGCCTGATGCTGAGCGAGTATTTGTTCAGCATCCTATTCAGGATGCAACAGACGCTGAAATGCGCGTTAAGACAGATGCGATTGTCGACAAAGTCATAGCCGCTTTAAGTCAAATGGAAGGTTCTAATACCTAATATTTGCTAGGCAAGGGTGGGGCAGCGTAATCGAGCAGCCTCATGTTTTGGCGTCACCTAGCAGTTGACTTAACAGTGGGCCGAGCAAAAAATGCAGTAGAAAGTGGCTAAAGAGTAGGTTGCACTATTTTTTGCATCTGGCTACTTGCCTGCATCTGTTTTGCTCTTCGGCCTAAGTATATGAGTAGCGGGTTTTCGATTAGAGTTTGTAATCGAGATCGCAACTTTTCGATATTGAGGCCCCATCGCTTTCATACAGAAAAATTGCCTGCGATAGCAGGCTTGTTTGCTCTTTGTTATTTACAAATACTTCGGTGTGCAAAATGCCCCGAATACTTCCATGGTCCTAGACCCTATTTGCATAGGTATGTATCTATTGCGACAGCAAGAATTTTCCCCTAATGGTATTTATTTTGGCTACTACATTGTCGGCGCTGCGTTCATAGCGCAATTCATAGCCATTGGCATGTACAGCTATGTACTGGGATCTTTTATGGACCCAATGCTGAATGAACTGGGTTGGTCGCGCTCCGATTTCACCTTGACCCGTTCTATTGGTCAGTGCGTTATGGCATTAGTGGGAGTTTTTGTGGGCGTGCGAGTAGATCGCTACGGTGGCCGGCCTATTATGCTTGTAGGTGGAGTTTTACTATCCGTTGCACTCTGTCTACACAGCTGGGTAGAGACACTGTGGCAGTGGTGGATACTTAACGGAGTTATCGTTACAGCTGGATGCTCAATGTTAGGCAACTTGGTGGTTAACGTAACGTTGTCGAAGTGGTTTGTTGAACGGCGTGGTTTTGCCATAGCCATTGCCGCAATGGGCATTTCCTTTGGCGGAATTGTGCTCACACCTATAGTTACATGGCTCATTGATACAATTGGTTGGCGTGAATCTTGGTTGTGGCTTGGAGTGGGTACGGCTGTATTTGTTTTACCGGTAGCTCTTTTGGTGCGCCGCTCGCCAGAAGATTATGGCCTGCATCCAGATGGACACAGCGCGGAGCAAATTGCGCAAGGGCAAGGTCAACGGGCTAAGGATGAATTAGCTCGATCTTTTACCCGAGCTCAAGCTTTACGCACCTTTTCATTTTATGCCTTGGTCATCGCATTTGGCTTTTTTTCTATTAATATCGTTGTAATGCTACTGCAGACTGTCCCTTATTTGACGGATAACGATTTCACACGCACTGAAGCCGCCTACGCTATTGTTGTTGCCTCTATTCCGGCAATGTTGTCTAAGCCGATTTGGGGTTTCCTCATTGATCGCAGCCCAACTAAACCTTTGGCCGCGCTATCTGCATCTTTAACAGGTGTAGCGCTGGCCTGTATCGTTTTTGCGACAATGAATGGTCAGTTGTTTTGGGTCTACGCAGCATTCTTTCTGTTAGGCGTTGGTTGGGGTGGAATGATCCCTATGCAAGAGGTCATATGGGCGTCTTTTTTTGGCCGTCGATTTATCGGCTCGATTCGGGGTGCTGCTCTGCCGTTTTCATTGGCGTTAGGCGCTATGGCCCCATGGTTTTCCGCTCTCTATCGAGATGCCTATGGAGACTATGGCTTGCCCTTTATGGTGGTGGCGGGTTTGAATATTTTCTCTGGTGTGCTGATATTTTTTGCGCCGCCGCCAAAGAAGCTGTCTATCGAGCAAATAGCAAAAGCTTGAATGGTAACGGTTGGTGTCCTTGCGCCGGGAAATGGCATTTTATTTTATGAAATAAAGTACTAATCTTTAATATCAGTCGGTATAGGGAAGGTGGCATGACTCAAAATATGCAAATTAAATCTACAGGTTCTGTCGGTGCACTGATTGCTAATGTTGACTTGAACAATGTTAATGGGAGCCAAATGCAGTCGCTTCAATCTGCATTTGCCGAACACGGCGTACTGTTTTTTCGCGACCAACTTCTAAGCCCTGAGGCCCATTTAGGCTTTGCGCGACGCTGGGGCGAAATCAACGTTAATCGATTTTTCGCCCATGTTGATGGGCATCCAGAAATTGCTGAAGTGGCCAAAGAACCAGATCAAGAATTTAATATCGGTGGTAACTGGCATACAGATCATTCATACGATCAAATCCCAGCGCTTGGCTCTATGCTCCTGGCCCATGAAGTTCCAGCTGTTGGTGGCGATACCCTGTTCGCTAACTGTAGCAAAGCATATGAGAGTTTGTCGGAGGGTATGAAGGCAACTTTATCCACATTAAGCGCAGTGCACTCCTCTAGGCATGTCTTTGGAAATGCGACGGGCTATTCAGATGCGCTTAACGGCAGGTTGGGCAATGGAGACGATGCCACCCAAGACGCAGTGCATCCTGTGATAGTTAAGCATCCCCTTTCAGGTCGACCGACATTGTATGTGAACGCTGCATTTACACTGCGCTTTGAAGGTTGGACAGACCAAGAGTCCAAGCCATTGCTGGACTATTTGTACGCCCATATCGGGCGTCCAGAGCATAGTTATCGATTTCAATGGGACAAAGGCTCAATGGCCTTTTGGGATAATAGAGCCACCTGGCATTGGGCGATCAACGACTACCACGGTCATCGTCGTTTAATGCACCGTGTGACTATAGAAGGCGAAGCATTGGGAGGTATCTAGCTGACTTTTAGCCAGCTAGGTTACTAGCGCGGCATCAGCCGCGTTACCCTTAAATACTCCTAATGTTACCTAAGCGTTTTAAAACACGCTCTAACTTCGTCAACGAAAACACTGGGTTGTTCAAAGGCAGCAAAATGGCCACCTTTCTCTTTGACTGACCAATGCACAATGTTTTTATAAATTTGAGCCGCAAAGCGTTCGCTGGTGCGAAATATTTCTTTTGGAAAAATTGTCGCGCCCATAGGTACGTTAATCGGTGTTGCGTCTGCACCCCCGCCAAAACTTTGCCAATAAAGTCGCGCAGAAGAAGCCCCTGCGGCATTTAGCCAGTACACCATAATGTCGTCCAACATCTCGTCTCGGCTTATGGCGTTTTCTGGGTGGCCGTCACAATCTGTCCATGTATAGAATTTTTCTATGATCCAAGCGGCTTGGCCACTGGGAGAATCTACTAGTCCATAGCCCAGTGTTTGCGGTCGAGTAGCCTGTTGTTTGGAGTAACCAGAATCCCATTCTTGATAGAACTGCCATCCGGTCAGCGCAGATTTTTCTAAATCGGTCAGATCTTCCGCCGTGGCATCTGGTGGTACAACCACCATGTTCAAATGGATGCCCAGGCAATGTTCAGAGTCTTGGCGCGCAATAGCTGATGTAACGACTGAACCCCAGTCGCCGCCTTGGGCAAAGTACTTTTCGTAGCCCAGACGCGCCATTAATTCTGCCCAAGCATGGGCTATTTTTTCAATACCCCAGCCAGTTGAAGTGGGTTTGCCTGAAAAACCATAGCCGGGTAGGGACGGTAAAACCAAATGAAATGCATCGTCAGTGCTGCCGCCGTAATCTTGTGGCTCCGTTAACGGTCCTACAACGTTCAAAAATTCCACTATAGACCCTGGCCAACCGTGGGTCATGATGAGTGGTTTAGCATTGGGGTTGCTAGACTTAATATGCAGGAAATGCAGGTCTAAGCCTTGGACTTCCGTGAGGAAATTATCATAGGCGTTGAGGCGCTTTGCCAAGCGTTGATGGTCATAGTCGTTTAACCAATAGCCCACTATCTCTTGTATGTAAGCCAAAGGCGCGCCTTGACTCCAGTCATCTGGTGTCTCTGCATCAGGCCAGCGGGTTGCGGCTAAGCGCGTTTTTAGCTCTTTTACATCCGCGGATTTTACTTCAATAGTAAATGGTCGAATATCGCTCATAATTTTCTCTTATTGTGCATTGTGGCCTTAAAGTGAAGCGCAAATATGCCCGCCATCAACGACCAAGGTTGAGCCGGTCATGAAACTTGATGCGTCGCTTGCTAACAATAGTATTGGTCCGTCTAAGTCGGGAAACTGGCCAACCCGACGCATGGGAATGCCTTTTACGAAAGTGTCAGCCATAGGTGACTCCAACAAAATGCGACTTACATCGGTGAGGAAGTAGCCTGGTGCCAGCGCGTTTACGCGAATATTGTACTTTGAGGCTTCAAGGGCCATGACTTCAGTCATACGGGTCATGCCGCCTTTGGATACCGCGTAAGAAAATTGACCTTTGATAGTTCGTGAGTCGGTGATGCTCGAGATCATTATGATATTGCCATCACTTTGCTCATGAGCCACGACTCTATCGGTATAAAGTTTAGACACCATCCATGCGGATTTTAGGTTGGTATCAACAACATAGTCCCAGTCCGCCTCATCTGTAGTGTGATAAGTTTTTGCGCCTGCTTCGACACCTGCGTTGTTTATTACGCAATCGAGGCGGCCAAAGTCTGTATAAGCAACATCTAGAAAAGCCTCGATACTATCCTTGTCTGTTACATCTAATGTGGCTGCCACTGCGCCGCCGCCGGCTGCTTTAATTTCTTCAACTGCGGTGTCTAGCTTTTCTCTGCGTCGAGCGCCAAGAATAACCGTTGCACCATTCGCTGCCAGGACGCCGGCAAAGTGGTGGCCAAAACCCGAAGATGCTCCGGTAATTGCGATGACTTTGTTTTCTAAATTAAATGTATTTTGCATAATTTTTACTCTAAATGAATGCTCGAGATCCTATCATAGGCCCATCGTGTCTTTGCACAGGAGAAATGAGTAAGGCATACCGAGTAACCCAAGAGTCAAAGCGTTCAACCCGAACGCTAATGGCGTTGCTGACTATTGTTGAGGCTTTGATGTCCGTATGATCTGGATTAAGGGGAGGACAACATGCAACCAAGACGCTCGATACTTTATATGCCCGGTGCTAACGCTCGCGCCTTGGAAAAAGCCAAAGGCTTAGACTGCGATAGCATAATTTTTGACCTAGAAGACGCGGTAGCGCCGGATGCGAAGGAGTCAGCGCGCGCTCAAGTATTGGCTGCAGTTCAGTCTGGTGCCTACGGTCATCGTGAATTAGTGGTGCGTTGTAATAGCTTAGATACGCCTTGGGGTGACGAAGATCTGGCAGCATTTGCAGACCAATCTATTTCGGCGTTGGTTTTTCCCAAGGTTGAAAGCTTGCAGCAAGTTCAGCAGATTGATTCGGCGCTATTGGCGAGGGCGAGCGATTTACCCGTCTGGATAATGATCGAGACACCTACGGCCATCCTGCATTTAGAAACATTTGTCGGCCATGAAAGGGTTGCTGCTCTAATTATGGGTACCAGTGATTTGGTCAAGGACCTTCGCGCCACTCACACGTCTTCCCGACGGAATTTAGATTTCGTACTGCAGCGTAGTGTGCTGGTAGCCCGGCATTTCAAAAAAGAAATATTTGACGGTGTGCATCTAGATTTTCGTAATTTAGACAGCCTGCGAGAGGTCTGTGAGGAAGGAAAAGCTATGGGTTTTGATGGAAAAACTCTCATTCACCCGGGGCAAATTGAAATAACTAATGCAGTGTTTGGCTACTCAACAGAAGAGGTGGTGCATGCTCGCAAAGTGCTAGAAGTGTGGCATCACGCCCTTGGCGAAGGTAAAGGCGTCGGCGTATTAGATGGACAGTTGGTTGAAAATCTTCATGCCGAAGAAGCCGCTCGGGTTGTTGCTTACGCCCAAGCCATTGATCTGCGTGAAGTGGGCTCGTGAGGTTTGATTGCGCAAATACAACAAATTTGAATAAAAGATAGCCGGAGGGGTTATGACTATGGTCAAAGTAAACGATATAGACCTATATTTTGAGCGCAAAGGTGAAGGGGAGCAGTTGTTATTTATCAGTGGCAGTGGTGCTGATTTGCGTAACAAACCCAATCAATTTGACGCGCCTATCGGGGGCAATTTTGATTTGATCTGCTATGACCAGCGCGGTCTAGGTCAGTCCGAGACGCCAACGCACGACTATACAATGGCGGAATACGCAGACGATGCTGCTGGGCTGTTGGATTATTTGCAGATAGATCAAATCGCAGTAATGGGTGTATCTTTTGGTGGCATGGTGGCCCAAGAATTTGCTCTTCGTCATCCCAGAAAAGTAAAGCACATGGTTTTGGCGTGTACCTCCTCTGGTGGCGTCGGTAACCCGTCTTATCCGCTACATGAATTAGAATTGTTAGAAGAGAGTGCCCGAGCAAAAAAGCACCTGCAAATTTCGGATAATCGGCGGGATGATGCGTGGATAGTCCAGAACCCTGATCGTTGGGAGCAGCTGATGGGTCTTACTCGGAGTGCCAGAGCCGCTCAGCGGAATCCGGTTGGAGCGTTAAAGCAGCTAGAAGCGAGAAAAGGTCACGACACTTTTTCTCGGTTACCTGAGCTAAAAATGCCCATTTTGTTAGTGGGTGGCCGTTATGATGAAATTGCTCCGGTCGTTAACATGAGAGCTCTGGATGCTCAGCTGGCTAATTCCGAATTACGCTTCTTTGATGGTGGGCATTTATTCCTGGTTCAGGACAAAAAAGCCTATCCACAAATCATCAATTGGTTGCGGCAACAAGGGTTAAAGCATTCATGAGCTAAATGCAAACCCAAGACTGTTTTTGTAATTTTCGACCTGCTGCTAACAACTTAATCCGCTGCTAAAGCTGGCTTTGTTGTAGCACCAACTCTTCTTTCAGACTTCTTCAAAAGCTTATTCTTTATCGCGCGGACTTGGTGAGGAAGCGCCAACATTGCAGGCGTTGTTACCAAGGTCAACAGCGTGGCAAAAGTCAGTCCTGAAACGATGGCTTGAGAAAGCGGTACCCAGAAAGATGATAGCTCGCTGCCATACACCACCGTTCGGTTAACCAAGTCGACGCTATAGTTACTGGCTAACGGCAATAGGCCAAAAACGGTTGTTATTGTGGTTAGCATCACAGGTCTTAGGCGTTGCGCGCCCGTGCGAATTATGAGCTCCATATAATGCAAGTTAGGATCTTCTCTGCGTAATTGGTTGTAAGTATCTATCAACACGATGTTGTTGTTCACTACAATGCCAGCCAGCGCGACAACGCCTACGCCGGTTAATATTGCGCTGAATGGATTGCCGGTAATTAATAAACCAATAAGCACTCCTGCTGTAGAAAGGATTACCGCAAATAAAATTAATGCGCTTTGATAGAAACTATTAAATTGAGTTACCAGCAAGACAAACATTAATAATAAAGACATACCAAAGGCTACTCCGACAAAAGCCAAAGTTTCAGCTTGCTCCTCGTTAGCGCCTCTAAACTCAATCTTTAATCCTGGTGGCCAATCTTGGCCGTCTATCCAAGTTTGAATTTCTTTTACTTTGTCATCGGCGAGGACGCCAGGCGCAACGTTCGCCAGTACTTTCTTAATAGGAATACCATCTACTCGCTGAATAGTGTCTACATTCGGCACAGGCTCTAGGGAGACAAAATTAGATAGTGGCACCATTCCGGTGGGCGTCGAGATATTAAGTTTGTCCAAGGCCATAATCCCTCGCTGGGCATCTGGATAGCGGACCCGAATATCAACTGCATCGTCTGCTCGGTCTGGACGGTATTCGCCAACCTTGATGCCATTGGTGACAAGCTGCACTGCGACCCCAACCTGAGTGACGTCAGCGTTATAGATAGCGGCCTGAGCTCGATCCACATTGATTTTAAACTCAACCCCAGGGAGCGAACGGGTATCGTCAATATCGCGCAATCCTTCAATTTCGTTGATCATATAGTCCACTACTTTCTGCACCGCAGGATCAATCACTCTTCTATCACGGGACGAGAACTCGATATTCAAGGGTTTGCCGACAGGTGGACCCATGTCCATTGCTTGGATCTCGACTTGAATACCAACTATATCTTTCGTTTTATCGCGAATTTCCTCTAAAATATTTTCACTGCTGGCACGACGATTTCTAAGATCGTAAAGCTCTATAAACATTCCACCAACTCTGTCATTGCCGCCATCTCTTCCGGGTTGGCCTGGTAAAGTCGTGTATGTGTTTAAGTGCTGGATACCCTCTACACCAATTACTTGAGCTTCAACTTCAGTAACGAGCGCAAAAATTTCGTCTACACTTAAGTTCCCGCGCGCGCGCACACTCAAGTTTGCGTATTTAGTGTCGCCTTGTGAGAAATAAATAAGTCCACTTCCATATTGGCCATAAGCCCAAAACGTGGTGAACAAAACGCTGATTGTAATGGTCATGGTCACAATCGCGTAGCGTGTGGCAAAACCCAGTAGGCGCGCGTATACGCCGGTCAGGGAATTAAGTGTGCGTGGGTCCCCATTTTCAAGTGTCGAAAGTTTTGCCTTGGCTGTTTTGCTCAAGCTCCCGGCTTTGCCAATGATAGAACCAATGACAGGTCCAAAGACTAGCGCGTATAACAGCGAACCGCTCAGTACTGTAAACACTGTTACCGGTAAAAAGCGCATAAATTTACCGGACACGCCTGGCCAGAACATTAAAGGGAGGAAGGCTGCAAGGGTTGTAGCGATTGATGCGGTTACTGGCCAGAACATACGTTTAGCTGCCATCAAATAGGCATCTTGACTGCCAAATCCATCTGTCATTTTTCTATCGGCGTATTCCGTTACAACAATTGCCCCATCGATCAGCATTCCCAATCCGAGCAACATGCCGAACATCACCATGAAGTTAAAGGAATAGCCCAAAAGGTAGATGAAGATCAGCGAAAATAGGAAAGACGCGGGAATGCCTAAGCCTACGACAATGCCACTACGAATGCCCATAGCGGCAACTACAATGACCATCACTAAACCCAACGCTGTGAAAATATTGCCTTCCAGCTCGACTACTTGGCTAGCGGCGTAAGGGCCTTGATCTTGTGAATAAGTGACTTCAACCTTTGCCGGTATACCGGCTCTGAGTTCCTCGACAGCAGCCTTAGCATTACTGATGGCTTCTAAGATGTTGTAATTTGACCTCTTCTTAACTTGCAGCGCGATGCCACTGTTTCCGTCTATTCGAGCGTAACTGTAGCGATCCTTAAATGTGCGTTTAATGGTCGCGACGTCGGATAAAGTTACAACAGTATCTCCGTTCGTTTTAATAGGTAAGTCAATAAGATCTGCCGCGCTCTCAATAATACTCGGTACTTTGACAGAAAACCTGCCTTGTCCGCTGTCAATACTTCCAGCTGGAATAAGCCGGTTGTTTCTTGAAATGCTGTTAATTAATTGTTCGGAGGATATTTGATAAGTTTCCAGCTCTTTGGGGTCTATTATTACTTCAAGCAACTCCTCTCGGTCGCCGACAAAATCCGCAGAAAGAATCCCTGCTTGTGCTTCTATCGCATCACGTAGGTCTAAGGCAACATTGTAGAGCACGCGCTCTGGTACTTCTCCGGTTACGTTGACCTGAACGATTGAGAAGTCAGAAGTAGATTGTTGGTTAATAATTGGTTCTTCAGTGGTGCTGGGGAATTCAACTTTTGCCTCGTCGACCGCTTCACGGGTATCGGCCAAGGCTTGATCCAAATCAACGTCAGCGTCGAATTGGACCAACAAAGTTGCAGCGTTTTCCGATGCAAATGCATTAAGTTCATCAATGCCCTCTACTTGGCGCATGGCTATTTCGAGAGGCATCACAAGTAATCTTTCCGCATCTTCAGGAGAGATGCCCTCATTGATAACTGTGATTACGAAGAAAGGTACTTCGATATCCGGCTCACCCTCAACTGGTATTGCTGCTCTTGCAATCAACCCGGCTAAAAGAATCATGAACAACAATAATAGTGTGGTTCTCGATCGCGTAATAGCAGCCTCTAAAAATCTAAACATAACGGTGTCTTAACTCCCTGATATATTTTTATTTTGAAAGACAGGGTCTACTCGCTCACCGGTAACCACGAGTTCTTGCCCAACGGTAATGACGTCACTGACATTTGGAAGGCCAGTGACCCATACGCCGTTCTCATCCTCAGCAACGATCTCTACTGTGTAAAACGAAACGATATTGTCTTCATCGATAAGGCGAATGCCGTACCCGCCGCTCTCATCCAAGCTAAAAAGTGCTGGGCTGATTTTTTGTGCCAAAACCCGCTCAACTGGGATGAGGATTTCGGTTGTAATGCCTGAGCGAAGGGTTAGGTCCTTGTTGCTTATCTCTACTTCGACTTCGTAGGTGCGCGTTTGGCGATCACTTTGTTGGCCAACAAATGTAACCGGCCCTTGTACTTCGCGCCCGTCCACTAAGACGCCGCCAGCGATTATTCCGGTTTTGATATCGTGAATAGATTTTTCTGACGCTCTTCCTATAATAAGCATCGGATTCATGTCGACAACAGTAGCACAAGTAGTCCCGGCCATAACGTAGTCACCGACTTCCATATTCACGCCCTCGATAGAGCCATCGAAGGGCGCTCTGATTTTCGTTTTGCTCATATTTACTTCTCTGCGGTCTAAAACGGCTAGAGCGCTGGCAAGCTTTGCACGAGTCGTGGCGATGACGTTTTCGGAGTTGTAACCTTTTATTTTGAGCTTTTGGGCTCCTTTGTATTCGAGTTGGGCTTGAGTTACGGCCTCTTTAGCTTCGGTGAGGCTTGACTGCCTATCTTCCATCGCTAGTTCGCACAGAAGTTGGCCCTCTGCTACTTTGTCGCCCTTCTCAACGCTGCGGGCAATAATTTTTCCTGCTATTTCAGAGCGTACTTCTACAGTTCTTTTGTTTTGCGTTTTGCCTCGAATAGTTTCAAATCGAATCTTTTCCACAGCGTTGAGCCGTGTTACTCGGACTCGGGTGGGCACTAAATCGCTGCGGACGTTAGCTTTGTTGGATTGTTGCTCCGCAATCGATGGGTTAATCTCCGGCGCTTCAGCAGTTAGCACGCCAGATAACAGCCACGTTGTTAGTAAAATAGCTATTGCTGTAGACCAAACATAGGTAGCGCGCATTAAATTCCCTTTTTGCTAAAGTCGTTCGCTCAGTCCCTTTTGGAAAAAGTTACTGAAAGTAGCGACGCGGGCGACTCTAGTTCTTCGTGTGCCGAAAGCAATGATATTTTCGAGGATCGAACATAGTGGTGAGAGGTTAGAGTAGGACTGCTCAAAAAGACGTGAAAAAGTGACGAAATAACTGATTTATCGCCCTAGATGGTTAAATTCTGGGGTAGAGCGTGTTGTGTTAGGGGTTCAAAGGGCATGTCGCCTAACGCTCCCTAAAATGATTTCTTCCAAATTGAAATTAGCGCGCACTGGATTAACTCCCAGCCCGCGCATACTCCCAAGTGCATCTAGTTCGTGGCTAAGCTGCGGCGCTTGGACGTTCGCCCATGCGACCGAACCATGCACATACGTGTTTGTGCTCAGGGTTGAGCGGTTGCCCAACGTTAGCCGCAAAAGCCAACATGCCGAAGAGTAGTACGTCAGCAAGGCTTACGGTGCTGCCAGCAACAAATTCTCGGCCATCAGTCATTTGTTCGTTTAACCAATTCAGTCTGCTTTGAGCTACGTTCTTAAGGCCATCAGCGCCTTCAGGCACAGTTACCATGCGGTCCTTAAAAATTGCCATACCTTCGGCGTATCGAAAGCCGTTAACCATGGGTTCGCAAATGCCTAAATCCACGCGGCGTGTCCACATGCGAGTATGTGCTCTTTCAGCGGCAGTGTTCCCCATCAAAGTTTTGCCATCAGTGATCTCATCGAGGTATTCGCAGATAGCGGTGATCTCAGCAATAATGTCGCCATTGTCCATTACTAAAGCCGGTAGTTGCCCCGCTGGATTGTGTTGCAGAAATTCTGGCTTGCGGTTGTCGCCGGCCATAAGATCAATTTCCTCTACCTGATTAAACGTTACCCCTAGTTCGGCCGCATACATGCGCACAATGTGTGGGTTTGGGCCCATTGAGTTAAATAGTTTCATATCGTTTTCTCTCTCTTCTTTTGTTTTCATTTTACAAATGTGTAGCCATAAATCTACATTTACAGATTTAAGCGTATTGCTCAATTCTGAGCCTAATACTGATGATCTAAAATAAGCGTCAATAGCTCACATAAGCAAGCTCCGTTAACTTGTCATTTACCTTAATGTAAGCTTCTCGACGGTCGCTGCTTTGAGTCGCAGGCAGTTTACCACTCGCCAATATTCTCCATTTCCGACCAAGGTGCAGATGCCTCTAGTGATTGGCCGTCTTGCAACAGTTCCACGGAAATTCCGTCGGGAGACCGCACAAACGCCATATGTCCGTCCCTTGGTGGACGGTTTATGGTCACGCCGTGATCTACTAACCGTTGGCAAGTTTCATAGATGTTTTTTACATGATACGCCAGGTGGCCAAAATTCCTGCCGCCATTGTAGGGCTCTGGATCCCAATTGTAGGTCAATTCCACTTGAGCGCTTTCGTCCCCCGGCGCAGCTAAAAATACCAGTGTGAAGCGACCTTGCTCACTTTCGTAACGCCGCAGTTCGGTCAAGCCTAAGGCATCGCAATAAAATGCGAGCGAGGCTTTTAAATCAGTAATACGCAACATTGTATGTAGATATTTCATCTCTTTGTTCGCTTTGTTAGTTTTTTCTGTATTTGCATGGGTGGCCGCATAAATGGGTACGGGATTAAGTCTGTTGTTTTGCTCGCTGATGATCCTGCGATGGCAAATTCTAACCCAGAATGCTCGCGAGGTAACCGCGGTTGTACAGTCCTTATTTCAAGTTAGCCCAGTAGCCAACACCGACGCCCACAAATCACCTTTGCTGTCTTTATGATAGGGTATGTTTTCCCCCTTGAGGTGGCTTTCTAAATTTTTAACCTCAACGTCAAAGTGCCGAGCGAGCTCTTCGCTACCAAGAATTTTTTTCCTAGCTGGCCTAATTCGACGATGGCTGCGTCCACTGAGTTTGCGCATTCCAGAATGTCTCCCTACAAATAGCTGTATAAATAAACAGTACACTTTTGTAGCTTTGTTAGACAATCTTTTCAGCTAGCTGGTGAATGCGAAAAGTACCTTTGAGTGAAATACTCTGCCAGCAGAGCATTTTTTAGCGCCATGTATGCGCCAATAAAACCTCTCTTTGGTGCGGTTTTATTGAGTCCAGCCACCACTAAAAGGGATGGCTTGTCCGACAAAAAAGTCGCTTTCTTCTGAGGCCAAAAACAATGCAAATAAGGCATCTTCCTCAGCAGTAGCGAGACGCCCAAGAGGAACTTGGCGGCGTAGCGATTTCTTAAAACCCTCGTTTTGCTGTAGCTCTGGGGGGTAATACACAGAATTTTCTACATAGTTCTGTGCGATTAAATTTACCTGAATATTGTAAGGGGCAACTTCTACTCCTAGCGATTGCACGTAACCCACTTGAGCCGCTCGAGCTGCACTATAGGTGGCTAGAGTCTTCATGCCTTTCAGCGCCGCAGCACTGCCGAATACAACAATTTTACCTCTTTTGCGGTCAATCATCTGTGGCAGTACGGCGCGGCAAAGTCGATGTAGTGGATGCACCATCATGTCGAAGGAAGTTTGCCAGTCCCCGTCTGATAGCTCCGCGGTGGCAATGCCGCTGAAATTTGGCGAAGCCAGATTAGCAACTAAAATATCTATCTCGCCGCAAGACTCTATAAGCGCTTCGCAGCGACCAGGTTGCGTCAGATCAGTTGTATCGGTGGTGACATGTGCCCCTTCGGCGGTGAACAATTTCTCCGTAGCTGGGCCCATATAATCTGCCGCCTGGGTAACCAAAACGCGCTTGCCCTCAATTCTTCCGCTCATAATTTACTCCTTGGTCGAGGATGTAGCTTACGGTGTGCAGTTTTTGATTTCTACAGATCTAAATTAACAATATCTATCCGGTAGATACGACGTCGGATCAGTTCAGAGGCGAACCAGTTTCAGTCACTTATGGCATTGCCTCGTATGTCTAATTAGTGGTGAGGGAATTTTAATTTCATTCACCCCGGATGAATATTTTGAAGTTATACTATCGTGCGGAAATTCGGCAAGACTTAGGAAATAATTATGACTATTAGCAGAGTGCAGCGTGGTGGCCTCCAGGTTGCAGAAGAGTTAGATCAATTAGTCGCCAATCAAGTGATTCCCGGCACTGGGGTAGACCTCGATGGTTTTTGGGCAAGTTTTGAAGCCTGCCTAAGTGAGCTAGGTCCTGTTAATCGGCAGTTGTTGAAAGTTCGTGGCGAGATGCAAGAAAAACTCGACTCGTGGCACATAGGGCGTAAAGGCCAAGTGTTCAGTGATACTGAATACAAAGCGTTTCTGGAAGCTATTGGTTATTTGTTACCCGAGCCTAAAGGGGTAAAGATTGAAGTTTCAAATGTAGACGCCGAGATTGCTAGCATTGCTGGACCGCAATTGGTAGTGCCAGTGATGAACGCTCGTTACGCACTGAATGCAGCTAATGCGAGGTGGGGTAGTTTGTACGATGCATTCTATGGCACGGACATCATTCCTGAAACACCGGGCAAAGAAAAAGGTAAAAGCTACAACCCCGCGCGCGGAGAATCCGTCGTTGCCAAAGTTGCGGAGGTGCTCGATCAGTTAGTTCCTTTGCAAGGCGCCAGCCACAGTGATGTCAGCGCGTATGGTATTGGCGCTGATGCAAATGGTGTTAGACACTTGCGTTGTATTTTAGCGGATGGCGGCAACACTGCGCTGGCTGATCCAGGCCAGTTCATTGGTTTCGTTAACGAAGACAACCCCAGCAGCCTACTTTTTGCCCACAACGGCTTACATCTAGATATTTTGATCGATGCCCAAGATCCAGTGGGTGCCGTGCACCCAGCAGGGGTAAAAGACGTTGCTATTGAGTCTGCGATTACGACCATTCAAGACTGTGAGGATTCAGTTGCCGCGGTAGACGCCGAGGATAAATGTGTTGTTTATGGCAACTGGCTGGGTCTGATGAAAGGCGATTTAAAAGAAGTCATGCAAAAAGGCGATCGGGAGATTGTGCGCAGCCTTAACCCAGACCGGCATTACACTGCCCGCAACGGAGAGGCTATGAGTATGCATGGTCGTAGTTTGATGTTGGTGCGTAATGTCGGCCACCTAATGACCTCGGATGCGGTTTTGGATGACCAAGGCAGTGAAGTGCCAGAAGGATTTTTGGATGGGTTTGTAACGTCTCTATGCGCAATGCATGACTTGGCGAAGACCTCGGCTGACCTGCGTAATTCAAGAACTGGTAGCGTATACATTGTCAAACCCAAGATGCACGGGCCAGATGAAGTGGCTTTGGCCGTAGCGTTGTTTACCCGCATTGAGGTGGCACTAGGCTTGCCAGTTAATACATTGAAAGTCGGCATTATGGACGAAGAGCGGCGCACCAGTATTAATCTAAAAGCCTGCGTAAAAGAAGCCAGTCAGCGAATCGTTTTTATTAACACAGGATTTTTGGATCGTACGGGTGACGAGATCCACACCAGCATGCAGGCAGGGCCTTTTTTGGCTAAGGAAGTCATTAAGGCGCAAACCTGGATCAAGGCCTATGAAGACAACAACGTAGACGTAGGGCTAGCTACAGGGTTTAAGGGTAAGGCGCAAATAGGTAAAGGCATGTGGCCTAAGCCAGACGAAATGGCTGAAATGCTCAGTGTTAAGTCAGCGCATCCTAAAGCCGGTGCCAGCACTGCATGGGTGCCATCGCCGACAGCGGCCTCGCTTCACGCACTGCACTATCACGAGGTAAGTGTTGCCAGCGTCCAATCAGAAATGATTAGTCGTAAGCCGGCCAGTGTTAACGATATTTTAAAGATCCCTCTTCTAGCCGGGCAAAACCTTGCCGCGGAAGAAATACAAGCGGAGCTTGATAACAATATTCAGGGTATTTTGGGTTATGTGGTGCGCTGGATTGATCACGGCGTAGGTTGCTCGAAAGTACCGGACATTAATGACGTAGGCCTAATGGAAGACCGCGCCACGTTGCGGATCTCTAGCCAGCATATTGCAAATTGGTTACTTCATGATGTTTGTAGCGAAGCCCAAGTCGCTGAAACCTTGCAGCGCATGGCCGCTATTGTAGATGGGCAGAACGCTGATGATGCAGAGTACAGGAACATGGCGCCTAACTTTGATGACAGTGTAGCCTTCCAAGCAGCTTGCGATTTGATCTTTAAAGGCATGGAGCAACCGAGTGGATATACAGAACCGCTATTGCACGCGCGCCGCCGTGAAGCGAAAGCTAAATTCGCTAAATAGCTAGGCAAAAGCCATTTCAATAAAAGAATATTTTGCGTTAAATATTGGAGAGTTTTATGGGTAATTTGCAAGGTAGGTTTGCACTCGTCACCGGGGCAGGGCGTGGCATTGGCGCTGCAACTGCGAAGAAACTTACCGATGCGGGTGCCAGAGTGCTGGTCAATGATCTCGACGCAGATGTGGCCCAGCAAGTAGCTGACGAGCTGCCAGGCGCTATTGCCTATCCAGCAGATTTGACCGAGCTAGACGCAGGCGACCGGCTGATCGAAGCCAGTTTGGAGGCCTTTGGTGGCTTAGATATCATCGTTAATAATGCCGGCTACATTTGGCACAGCGCTATTCACAACATGAGTGATGAGCAGTGGGATGCAATGCTGGACATACATGTATCGGCGCAATTCAGAGTGCTGCGGGCTTACGGGCGCTGGCTGCGTGGCAATGCCGACGCCTCATCTCCCGTGCGCAAAGTCGTGAACATTTCCTCAACAATGGGTTTGCACGGCGGTGCAACTCAGTTGGCTTATTCTGCGGGCAAGGCCGCAGTGGTGGGGTTAACACGGACCTTAGCAAAAGAGTGGGGCCGGTTTAATGTCACCGTGAATGCAGTGGCGTTTGGTGCCATCGATACCCGCTTAACCAGTCCCTATGAGAGTGAGCCGAATATCTCAATGGTGAAAGGTCAGCCACGCAAAGTAGGTTTGAGTCATCAACAAATTGAGCAAGCAAGTTTGGCGTCGCCGCTAGGCCGGATTGGTACGGCGGAAGATGCAGCGAATGCTATTTATTTGATGTGCGCGCCAGAATCTAACTGGATAACTGGCGAGGTAATTTTAGCCAGTGGCGGCGTGCGTTCTTAGCTAGATAATCCGGAGAACAAACAAGTAAGTAAACGCGCGACACCGTTTTGTGCTGCGTCTTACATACCGTTAGCTTTTCGTTTGGTAATGATCTAGTAGCCCATGCGCTAATGTGCGGAAGGCCTGTTCACACCTTTTGGTATGCGAATGTTATTTACCATCGCAACAACGTCCGCGGGTACATCCGGTGTCAGCCGAGATACCACAAACGCTAACGTAAAGTTAACCACGGCGCCCATGCTGCCTATACCCTCTGGAGAAATACCAAACAACCAGTGCTCTGCACTATTCATTTCTGGTGCGACAAATTTAAAAAATACGATATAACTAAAGCTGAAGATCAAGCCAGCTAACATCCCGGTTATGGCGCCTTCTTTGTTCATTCGCCGATCAAAGATGCCCAATAAAATTGCAGGGAACAGTGAAGCTGCGGCTAGGCCAAAGGCAAATGCAACTACTTGTGCCACAAACCCCGGTGGATCAATGCCTAGGTATCCCGCGATACCAATAGCTGTGGCTGCTGCAATTCGCGCACAAAACAATTCTTGTTTATCGCTTATGCCTTTTGCAAAGGTCTTCTTTAATAGATCGTGGGAAATAGCTGTCGAAATTACCAGTAGTAGCCCTGCCGCTGTGGATAGCGCCGCAGCCAGTCCTCCTGCTGCAACTAAGGCGATGACCCAAGCAGGTAGTGCGGCAATTTCCGGGTTGGCTAACACCATAATATCTCTGTCTACATATACCTCATTAGTATTGTTGGTGGTTCGGTTGCTGACCTCGCGAGAGCCGTCTTCTCGACGTTGTTGCGAAAACGTTGGTTTGCCTTGGAAGGGCGCGCCCGGCGCATATTGGATTTTTCCATCACCGTTTTTGTCCTGCCATCCGATAAGTCCAATGTCTTCCCAGCTTTTAAACCATGCGGGTATCTCTGCGTACTCTGCGTTGTGTACATTGTCGATAAAGTTGATTCTTGCAAATGCGCCTACAGCTGGGGCTGTGGTGTAGATCAATGCTATAAATAGCAGGGCATAGCCGGCAGATTTACGTGCGTCTGAGACTTTTGGTACTGTGAAAAAGCGCACAATGACGTGGGGTAATCCGGCAGTACCGATCATTAGTGCCATGGTGATAGCAAATACGTCGATCGTACTTTTGCTGCCTTCGGTATATGCGCCGAAGCCCAAATCGATAAGCGTTCTATCAAGCTTCTCTAGGACCGAAAGTCCAGAGCCATCTAATACTTCAGCGCCCAATCCGATCTGAGGAATAGGAATGCCGGTAACCAACATCGAGATAAAAATCGCAGGTACCAGGTAAGCAAACATCAGTACACAAAATTGTGCGACCTGCGTGTAGGTAATACCTTTCATGCCGCCTAACACCGCGTAAATGAAAACAATAGCCATGCCGACTATTACGCCCCAAAAAATGGGTATGTTTAAGAACTGTGAGAAGACAATACCAACACCACGCATTTGTCCCGCAACATATGTGAAGGAAATCAAAATCAGGCAGACTACAGCCACCACTCTAGCCGTCGAGGAGTAGTACCGTGTACCAATAAAGTCCGGCACTGTGAATTGGCCGAATTTGCGTAAATAAGGCGCTAGCAACATGGCTAAAATTACGTAACCGCCAGTCCAGCCCATTAGGTAGACCGAGGCGTCATAGCCGGCAAAGGCAATAATACCGGCCATGGAGATAAACGACGCAGCACTCATCCAGTCCGCCGCAGTTGCCATGCCGTTAAGCACGGGGTGCACGCCGCCGCCGGCTACATAGAACTCGTTAGTGGTGCCAGCCCGAGACCAAATGGCGATACCGATATAAACTAAAAAGGTAAAGGCGACAAAAATATAAGTCAGTGTTTGGGCGTCCATGCTATTGCACCTCCTCATTTTTGGAGGCGTCACCTTCATCGTCGTCAGACACACCAAACTTACGATCAATACGCTGCATCATCACCGTGTAGGTAAAAATCAAAATAATGAATACGTAAATAGAGCCTTGCTGTGCCCACCAAAATCCCAGTTTAAAACCAAAAAACTGGATTTGGTTCAACGTGTCTACTAATAAAATGCCAAACACAAAAGAAACTGAAAACCAGATGCTCAGTAAGACCAGCATGAGTCGTATATTTGCTCTCCAATAAGCGTCATTATTTTCATCGTTCACAATTATTTTCCTAGGTGCGCACGCAGCGCGTCGTGCAATACGGCCAATTGATCTATCAGTGCATCTACGCTTTTGTAGCCAGCTTGGAACATCGCGGTGGCGTTTATTGCGCCCCACTCAAAACCCGCAGATTTTACCGCTTCGGCTCGTGCTAAAACGTTGTCTGCGTGCTTATAAAATTGCTTGCCAGCCTCATCCCGTGGCGGCACATCCAACATCATTTGCATGCCTATATCATTTGGGTTGCGGCCAATACTTTCAGCATGGTCGTGTATGCGCTGTATAAAACCTTTCGCCACATCTACATCTTCTATTGCAGTGGCCAACCAGCCATCGCCCAATTCAGCCACCCGGCGTAACGCCGCCTTAGAGGTGCCTCCAATCCAAATGGGTAATTTGCTGCCTTGGGGCGACTTAGGCTCCATCGCCATGGCATTGGCGTTGTAAAACTCGCCGTTGAAGTTCACCTCGTCGTCGCTCCAGTAGGCGCGTATAAGTTTAATGCTCTCATCCATGCGCTTACCGCGATTACTAAAGTCTTCGTTCAGAGCCTCGTACTCTGAGGCCTGCCAACCCACGCCAACGCCCAACCGCGCGCGGCCGCCAGACAGGGTATCTAAAGTACTGATTTGTTTCGCGACTAAAGTTGGCTGGCGCTGAGGGAGAATTAATACCTCGGTGCCCAGGCCTATGCGCTCGGTTACCGCCGCGGCATAAGAGAGCACCATTAGTGCCTCCATAATCGGCATTTTTGGCGGATACATGGGCGCAGGGCGTTGGTCAGTGCCATAACCCATTAACACATGGTCAAACATATCTAGTTGATCAAAACCAATGTCTTCAATAGCCTTAGCCAGCTTTTTAATGGCTGCTGGCCCCTCACGATAAGCGATGCTTGGAAATTCTACGCTGAGTTTCATCTTCTTATTCTCCTCTATCCGTCAGTAGTTATTTGTCTTGCTATAAGAGTTGTCACGCTTTCGATAATTCAGGTAGCCAGCGCGCTGAACTCATAGCACAAACAACTGGGGAGTCGGGCTAGTTGATTGCTTTTTTTGGTAGCGCTTGTTTGAGCGCCAACTGAATAAGCAAAATCGCTCACGCCGCCGTTATCTGATCATGTTTCCCCAACAAGGACGTTACTAGATTGTATGGATTGGGAACAGGCCTATGGTTTTTTCACTGGCTATTCCACACCGTCATCCCTTTGCTTTTAGTATTCATCACCCCTCCAGTTAATGCACTAACCTATTTGTGCTTGGAAATAGGCGGTGCTTAGGGTTAGCCTCTAAGACTGTTAGAGAAAAATAAGTGGGGAGAATCATTTGTCGTCTAGTGCCAACCAAGGCGGAACTAATTCTGCAACTGCGTTGCAGAGCAATACGGAGCAACCAATCCGTCCAGCCGCAACAGTGATATTGGTGCGCGAAGCCGTCGTGGGCTATGAAATATTAATGCTAAAGCGCACCAGTAAGGCTGCGTTTGCCTCTGGCATGTATGTGTTCCCCGGTGGCAAAGTCGATGACGATGATCACCACCCCCAATATGATGCCCACCGATTTGGGCCGTCAAAAGATCAAGACCTACAGGTCGCCTCATTGGGTGACGATTGGCGCGGTTTTTGGCTAGCAGCCATTCGTGAAACATTCGAGGAAGCTGGTCTGATGTTGGCTTATAACGATCAAGGCGAACTAGTCTCATTCGCGGAAGAAGCCGTGCAGCAGAGGTTCTCTGCCTATCGTGATCCTCTTCATGATGGCGAGATGAGCATGTTAGATATTTGCCAAAAAGAGGATCTAAAACTGGCGGTCGATCATGTGCATTATTATAATCGATTTGTTACCCCACTTGGTCGCCCACGCAGGTTCGATACCTGTTTCTTTATTGCCGGTGCACCTGAAAGTCAGCGCGGCAGCCATGATGAACAAGAAACCGTCGCCAGCATTTGGATTACACCACAGGATGCGTTAGCCAGACATGCAGGTAAAGAATTTGATCTGATGACGGTCACCAGAATGCAGTTGGAGGCCCTGGCCCAATATTCAGATAAAACCGCGTTATTAGATATGGCGGTAAATAACCAGCACTTCCCAGTAAGCCGCCCCGTTTTGCCACCGGGTACTTAGTCTTTCAATAGTGGCCCGGGAGTATTTGCACAATATTAGTCTCACACGACGTCCCCCTAGCTTTCCCAATTACCGGGTCTCTCGGCCTCTGGTGCTTTACTCGTGACGAGCCATAGCATGCGCAAATGTATACA
>CAJWNY010000013.1 GCA_913043815.1 uncultured Gammaproteobacteria bacterium | reverse complement strand
CACTGGAAAACGATGCCTGAGCCAACTTGGGCACATGTGCACTACCCGCCAATAGATTTTCAGGACATTTCTTACTATTCCGCACCGAAAAGCCAGGCCGACGGCCCACAGTCTCTGGACGAGGTAGACCCAGAACTGCTGCGCACCTACGAAAAACTTGGCATCCCCTTGCATGAACAAGCCGTGCTGGCGGGCGTTGTTAATGCCAATGTGCCCCAGGCACCAAACATGGGTTCTAACGTAGCGGTGGACGTTGTTTTTGACAGTGTATCTATTGCTACCACTTTCAAAGCAAAACTAGCCGAAGCTGGGGTGATTTTTTGCCCTATTTCCGAGGCCGTACACAGCCACCCAGAGCTCATCCAAAAATATATGGGCAGCGTTATTCCGCAGAAGGATAACTTTTATGCAGCGCTCAACTCCGCTGTATTTAGCGATGGCTCATTTGTCTATATCCCTAAAGGCGTACGTTGCCCCATGGAGTTATCTACGTACTTCCGCATTAATGAGCGTAATACAGGTCAATTCGAGCGCACCTTAATTATTGCCGATGCGGGTTCACACGTGAGCTACTTAGAGGGATGCACTGCGCCGATGCGCGACGAAAATCAGCTCCACGCAGCCGTGGTTGAATTGATAGCACTTGAAGACGCAGAAATTAAATATTCGACGGTGCAGAACTGGTACCCGGGCGACGAAAATGGCAAAGGAGGAATTTATAACTTTGTCACCAAACGCGGCTTGTGTGGCGGTGCTCGCTCCAAAATTTCTTGGACACAGGTAGAAACCGGTTCTGCTATCACTTGGAAATACCCCAGCGTGGTATTGCGCGGGGACGATTCGGTTGGTGAGTTCTACTCAGTAGCACTGACGAATAATCGCCAACAAGCTGATACCGGCACAAAAATGATCCACATGGGTAAGAACACAAAAAGCACTATTGTATCTAAAGGCATTAGTGCCGGGTTTAGCGAAAACTGTTACCGAGGTTTGGTACGTATATCGCCAACGGCTGAAAACGCGCGCAATTTCACACAATGCGACTCTTTACTCATAGGTGGGCAATGTGGAGCGCATACGTTCCCCTACATAGAGAACAAAAATAATTCCGCCATTATAGAACACGAAGCGAGCACATCTAAGGTCAGCGATGACCAGCTATTTGCATGCCAACAGCGCGGCATAGACAGCGAGAAAGCCGTGGGCATGATCGTCAACGGTTTTTGCAAAGAAGTATTCCGAGAACTGCCCATGGAATTTGCAGTAGAAGCAGGAAAATTGTTAGAAGTCAGCTTAGAAGGAGCCGTAGGGTGAGTTTATTAGAAGTAACAAACCTCCACGCCACTGTTGGCGCTCAAGATCAACAAAAAGCCATTCTTAAGGGGTTGAACATCAGCGTTAACCCTGGAGAAGTTCACGCTATTATGGGTCCTAACGGTTCAGGTAAGTCAACTCTAGCCAACGTTTTGTCCGGGCGGCCGGGCTATACCGTCACCGATGGATCTATGATTTTAGCTAATACTAACCTAGCCGACATGGAACCTCATGAGCGCGCGCAACTGGGATTATTTCTGGCTTTTCAATATCCGGTAGAAATTCCCGGCGTTTCAAATATGGAATTCCTCAAGGCCAGTGTCGACTCTTTAGCCAGAGCACGAGGCGAAGAGCAGCCTAATACAGCAGCTTTCATTAAAAAGGTGCGGATACTCGCCGCATCAGTTGATCTAGACCCACAGTTTCTTAAACGTGGCGTAAATGAGGGTTTTAGCGGCGGTGAAAAGAAGCGCAATGAAATCATGCAACTACTACTTTTAGAACCAAAACTAGCTATCCTTGACGAAACAGATTCGGGACTAGACATCGATGCGTTGCAGGTTGTTGCCGAGGGCGTTAACCGATACAAAAACTCAAATAATGGTGTGGTGCTTATCACCCACTATCAACGACTGCTAGATTACATCATACCCGACTTTGTCCACGTCTTAGCAGACGGCAAAATTATTCAGTCCGGGGATAAGTCTCTAGCCTTAGAATTAGAAGACAAAGGCTACGCATGGCTGACCTGAGCCTTCCACAAGCGGTAACTTTGCCCAACTATTTCTCTCAGGATCGGCTCGCCCTGCCGGCTCAAATACTTAACGGCGAAGATATGCCTAGCGCATTGACTGCCGCCCTGAATAGCACCTTGCATAGGGAGAGATGGAAGTATTCTAAAACCGCTCCTGTGTTAGAGGGTCTGATCAGAACTATGAATTTGCCTACTATTATTGGTGGTGAGCAGGCTGGCGTTCAAATCAGCCAAGCGCCGGAGCAAAATGTGAGATTTAGCTTTGATCTGTCTCAAGCACCAGAAGCCTTTGCGCGACTCTGCTACGCTCAAGAAGCACTCTTCATCCATATTGAACAGACGCTAAAATCGCCGCTGGAAATTCATCACGCCGGCAGCACTGTGCCCATATTAATAAGCCTCGGCACAAATGCGGAAGCAACCTTGTTAGAACATTTTGCGGGCAACTTGCAGCCACAGAATACGCTGTGGATTAGCCTTGCCGAGCGCAGTCACTTAAAGCACTCACGCAACAGCCTTGAGGCCGCAGAACTACACTGGCAATACTTATGCGTAGATATTGGCAAAAATGCAGATTATCTGCTGAACAATCACGCTGCGGGCGCTGGCCTGCGAAGGCAAGATATTCATATCCGCTTGTCAGGCCAGGGAGCCAATGCCGAATTAATCAGCGCTGCCGTGATTAGCGGTAAATTGGCTCTAGACCAGCAGATCACCTTAGAGCACCTAGTCGCTAACGGTAAAAGCAAGCAAGTTGTGCATAACATTGTTGCAGATGGCGGCAAATGCACTTTCAATGGCCGAATCCATATCCACGAAGGTGCCAATGGCACAGATGCCACACTGGCCAACAAAAATTTGGGCCTAGGTAAAAACGCCACTATTAATACCAAACCTGAACTAGAAATTTATACAGATGATGTGACATGCGCCCACGGCGCTACGATAGGCCAGCTAAGCGACCAAGAACTTTTCTACTTATCAAGTCGCGGCATTAGCCCAGAAGCAGCCCAAGCGTTGCTTAGTGAAGGTTTTTTACGCCAGTGCACGCAAGGGCCCCTTGCCGAGGCCGCATTACCGATCTTGATCAATGCCATCAAGCAGGAGCACGACGCTTGACTATTCGCAGAGACTTTCCAATATTAGCGCGCCAAAGCCGAGGTAAATCTTTAGTTTATTTGGATAACGGCGCCACAACCCAAAAGCCTCAAGTTGTCATTGACGCTATCGATCAGTACTACCAACAACATAATTCTAACGTGCATCGAGCGGCGCATGAACTGGCAGAAGAAGCTACCCAGATGATGGAATCCGGTAGAAGTCTTTGCCAAGACTTCATTAACGCCGAGAGCCGTAAAGAAATTATTTTCACTCGAGGCACCACTGAATCCATAAACCTAGTGGCCAACATTCTCACTCAGAGGATAAAGCCGGGTCAGGATATTCTGATTACTGAATTAGAACATCACTCCAACATTGTGCCTTGGCAAATGCTCGCTGCAAGAACTGGAGCCAATATAAAGGCTGTAGCCATTACCGACGAGGGCGAATTAGACCTAGATGACGCCGCAAAAAAGCTGACAAAGAACACCGCTCTGTTTGCCTTCACCCACATTTCAAATGGGCTCGGCACAATTAACCCTGCCAAAAAATTGATTGAAATGGCTCGGGACGTAGGAGCGCTTACACTGGTTGACGGAGCTCAAGCAATCTTACATTTGCCCATAAACGTGCAGGACCTAGGTTGCGACTTCTATGTATTTTCTGGCCATAAACTCTATGCGCCTACGGGCATAGGCATATTGTATGGTCGAGAGACGTTACTTGAAGAACTCCCCCCATGGCAAGGCGGCGGAGAAATGATTGAACAGGTGACTCTGACCTCCAGCACCTACCAATCTGCTCCCTACAAGTTTGAAGCCGGCACACCTAACATTGCTGGCGCCATTGGTCTTGGCGCTGCAATCACCTACCTCAAACAGCAGCCTATTACTGAACTTGTTGTGGCAGAAGACGCCCTAGTCAGTAACGCGTTATCTGGTTTACAGCAGATAGAGGGCTTTAGACTAATTGGTAAGCCGGCTAAACGCTCGGCTGTCATTTCGTTCCTAATTGAAGGCAGCCACCCTAATGATGTGGGAACTCTGTTAGACCAGCAGGGTATTGCTGTACGTTCCGGACACCATTGCAATATGCCACTAATGACCCGGTTAGGTATTCCTGGCACTGTAAGAGCATCATTTAGCTTGTATAACAATGAAGAGGATGTAGATAGGCTGATTGCAGGGGTGAGCAAGGCGATTACTTTTCTATAACCGCCTACACTATAAACTTAAATCAAAGGCCTTTTCTCAAATCAACCTGAGATGCGCGTTAGGTACAAATAGAAAATAAACGATCTTAGTTGGCAGATAACTGATACAAATATTATGAATACACAAATTACCGTTTCGCCCACTGCATGCGAGCACATTCGCAAGCAAGTTGAACTAACACGCTCCCGCTTTTTACGACTCGGAGTAAAAGAAAGTGGCTGCAACGGCTATATGTATACGCTGGATTTTTTGGAGGATACTTCAACTGGCGACATTCAAATTGAGGTGGCAGATGGCGTGAATATTTGCATCCATAAGGAAGACGTTGATTTAGTCGCTGGGACTGAAATTGATATGGTGACCCAAGGTTTGAACTCTGCTCTGGTCTTCAAAAACTCTAATGCCCACAGTTACTGCGGCTGCGGCGAGAGCTTTGCGCTGTCTAACGAAGTCGACATAGATGGCGTAAATTCAGCCAACGCTTCCGACCTCGCCACAGACGCAACTGCGCAGAAATAGCCCGCATGGAAAGAAGAATTGTGACCACCACAAGAGAATGCGCAGCGCGCTTGGTACCCACAGGCGACCCTGTAACCATTCCCTCCGGTGCATTCATCACACTAACCCAATCATTAGGCGGCACGTTCACCGTTATCCTTAATGGCAACATGGCTCGAATCGCCGGCATGGACGCTGACGCCATTGGCCTGCAAATAGAACCTTTAGAGTTCCATAAGTCTGCCAATGACGACGAAACGGTCGATGAAGAACATGTATGGCATGCCCTACGATCAGTATTTGACCCAGAAATACCGGTCAATATTGCAGATCTCGGCCTCATTTACGGGGTTAAAACTCATAACGGAAGAGTAGACATTAATATGACGTTAACCGCACCCGGTTGCGGCATGGGTCCAGTGCTTATTGAGGAGGTCAAAGATCGCGTCATGCAGGCACCTTGCGTAAATGAGGTGGAAGTAGAACTGGTTCTAGACCCGCCTTGGTCGCGCGAAATGATGAGCGAAGAAGCACAGCTAGAATTGGGAGTGTTTTGAACTAATGGCCGTAAGTATGGACCTAGAAGAGTTGAAAGAGACCTTTAGTTTTTTTGACGACTGGGAAGATAAGTATAAATTTATCATAGACTTAGGCAAAGATCTGACGCCTTTATCTGACACTGAGAAAACTGAAGAGAACCTCATTCGTGGATGCCAAAGCCAGGTTTGGCTTACCCATCATCTGGTCAACGGGAAATTACAATTCCAGCTAGACAGTGACGCCCACATTGTCAGAGGTCTTAGCGCAGTGGTCCTCATTGCTTCCAATGATCAAAGACCAGATGAAATTACAGCGCTCGATTTAGATGGATTGTTCGATGAACTGGATTTACTCGCCCACCTATCGGTGACTCGAGGTAATGGCTTGAGATCTATGATTGAGAAAATTAAGCACATTGCAGCGCGCAGCTAATTAGACAACTGACGCGAGGGATTACTATTTTTTCAGCCGTTTTGACTGCTGTTTTTACTCGCTCCACTAAACCATAAATCGAAAAGACCACGCTAAAACTAATTTTCAGCTTCTTTAACTAGCCCTGTTTTTTTCGGTTTACTCCGTCTCTTGCGCTTTTAACAAAAGATAACGTTGCCAATCTTCAGGTCGATCCACGTCCCAAATTTTTGGCATTTCAAATACGCGGAGTTCAAGCTTGCTTGCGGCCACCAAAGTTTGCTCTGTCACGGCGTCTGTGCCCCAATCTATAGCCTGAAAAAGAGCTTTGTGGGCTTGGCGCATACCGATTAAGCCATAACCTCCATCTTCGGCTGGACCCAGCACCACATCATAATCACGCAAACTTTGAGCAGCTGCATTTATATAACTGGCATCAACATCTGGGCAGTCTGTGCCCATTAGCATTGCCCCTTGTCCTGCCGTGTTACACAGACGGTCTAGACAGTTGAACATACGCTCGCCCAAATCAGCGCCCTCTTGCAAAACTAATGACAACTGCCAAGCATGAGCCCACTGCTGAGTTTGCGACTCAATTTCAGTGACCCACAGACTGGCTTGAATATTTTCGGCAGCGCTAACTTGGCTTAGCGCGCGCTGCACAAGTTCACAATGGGCGGCCATTGCAGCTTCTTCTCCTAGCAAAGGAATGAGGCGTGTTTTGCAACTACCTAAGATGGGCGTTTTAGTAAAAATACTCAGCTGTTGGCGTATATTCATTTTCTGTAATATTGATCGAAAAGTACTTGAGGCGATTTACCCAAAAAGTACTGAATACGGAATCGCCACATGTTCAAAATGGTCCTGAGCCAGCCGTTTTGCAGCCAACGCCGGCCGCTTGTCTGCAACGAAATCTTCGGCGCAAAGAAAGAAAATGTTCCCTGAGGTTTAAGCAGGCTGCTGATTTCAATATCTTCCATAAGCGGTTGGATAGGAAACCCGCCAATATGCGCCAAGCAATCTCGATGAAAAAACATGCCTTGATCACCGGTGCAAATCCGGGTCAACCGCGAGCGCCAGTTCATAAAGAATGCAAGACACTCAAGACGCTGATGATGTTCCAAAAATTGTATATCGAATCTACCCCAGCCTATCGACTCGGCAGCGATAACCCTTTCAAGATATTCAGTAACTCGCTGATCGACGCGCGTATCCGCATGCAGAATCCATAGCCAAGAACCACTGCTATGCTCACAACCTAACGCCACTTGGGCGCCGCGAGAAGGGCGGCTAGACAACCACTGACCTCCGCGCAGAAGCGTTTTTTGACGACATTGTTCGCGTAAGTTAAGCGAATCTGATCGATCCGACTCACCCTTGCCCAGCGCCGAGGAGGCTTCCACCACAAGCACTTGTGCGTCTACACTTTCAAGGTCGCCGAGCAAGTCAAACAATTGGCTGAAGTGCCCGTATACGGGTATGACAATACATAAGTTCATTTGTTCACTCGTTGCGAAAACCGTAGCGCTACACGCTAGCGCCATTAACGCCCAATGACGCCTCAGGTCTGAAGCCAACGAGCTTAACTCCAAGTCCTAGGGCATAACTCAAATAAAAGCGGCACAAAATGCGCCGCACCAAGAGCCGAACACTTAACTTAACTGACCGGCTAAATACTGAGAGTCCACTGGACCCGCGATAGCTAACTCACGCTCTAAAACTTCAGTCTTTCACATTTTGCACACGTTTTGCACACATAGCACCTTCGCAAACCGTCTTTTTACCTGTACAGTTCTGAGCACTTTTGAAGGGAGAAAATGATGTATCAAGAGTATAAAGATACCTGGGCAGAGCTTGTCGCACCGGGCGCCGATTTCGAAATTGCTGTGCAGCAAGTGCGTGGCGTACCGATTAGAACTTATGCTAATGCAGCGCAAAACCTGCGCGATGTATGGCTGTCTACACAACCTTTTGCCGATCGCGACTACTTGGTTTATGAAGACGAGCGAATCACCTACGCCCAAGCACACGAACGAGTTGGTTCACTGGCCCATTGGCTTATTGCTCAGGGCGTTAAGCCTGGAGATCGAGTTGCCATTGCTATGCGCAACTACCCAGAGTGGATGCTGTGCTATTGGGCAACACTTTCAATAGGCGCAGCTGTAGTGGGTATGAATGCATGGTGGGTAGGCCGAGAAATGCTCTACGCACTGAAAGATTCAACGCCGAAAGTCATGATTTTGGACCCCGAGCGCCTCAGTCAACTGGGCGAACTGCGCAATGAAGTGAGTGCAATCAAACTTTTGGGCGTACGCTTCCCTACTGACGCTGCAGATGTCACACCTTGGGCAGAGGCGGTTGCAAATCCGGCTCAGCTCCCAGATATCGACATTGATACAGATCATGACGCATGTATATTCTATACTTCAGGCACCACAGGCAACCCTAAGGGCGCTCAGCTGACCCATAGAGGTTGCGTGAGTAATGTATGGAGCTTGATGTTCGCTGGAGCGCTTCAGCGCACACTAGCGGTCAAAAAAGGCTTGCTAGAAGCCGATGCAGAACCTGTTGTACCTTCATCGCTAGTCACTACACCGCTCTTCCATGTCACAGCAAACAACTGCGTAGCCCATGGCACCACTTTAGCCGGTGGTAAGTTGATCCACATGTACAAATGGGATGCCGGCGTTGCACTAGAACTGATCGAGAAAGAAAAGATCACCGCGGTTAGCGGCGTTCCCGTTATGGCCCGAGAAATCATTTCTCACCCGAACTTTGCAACAACTAATACTTCGACTCTACTAACCCTTGGAGGCGGTGGCGCCCAGCTACAACCAGACTTGGTCGGCAAAATTGAAGAAGCCGTTGAAACCGCACGACCTAATACCGGTTACGGCATGACGGAAACCTGTGGCATCATTACTTCTATAAGTGCGGATCACTTTGTGGATAAACCAGCGAGCTGTGGGCCTGCAATGCCTGTATTTGAGAGCAAGGTGGTTAATCCTGATAGCGGCATAGAAGTGCCGCTAGGTGAAGCAGGCGAACTCTGGGTCCGTGGCGGACATGTAATTCGCGGCTACTTGAACCGCGAAGAAGCTACCGCAGAGACAATTATCAACGGTTGGTTACGTACCGGTGATATGGCAAGAAAAGATGAAGACGATTTCATATTTATTGTTGACCGCATTAAAGACATGGTGCTCCGTGGCGGGGAAAATATTTATTGCGCAGAAGTTGAGAGCGCAATCTTTGACCACGAAGATGTCACAGAATGCACTGTATTTGGCGTGGCAGATGACCGCCTAGGTGAAGAAGTTGGTATAGCCCTACTGCTTAAGCCTGGCACCACAACCACCGCAGATGAGCTACGCAGTCACTGTGCAGGCAAACTCGCCAAGTTCAAAATACCCCGCTACTTCTGGTTTATGGACGAAGCACTGCCACGCAACGCCTCTGGGAAATTTCTCAAAAAGGAATTACGCGATTCGTTGCAAGTAGAAGACAGCTTCTAGAGAGCGCCTAACAGACAACATGCACGTTCCCCAAAGGGTTGTGCATGTTAGTCTGGACCACCGCCTAAAATACTCACGCTCGAAGCCACGCTTTAGTTGCCAAAGCGATAACGCAACTTCACAACAAACACATCTACAATGGGCGTATTGAACGCGTCATCAAATAAATCAGCAAATACATCGTCTACTCTGTTGGGCAAATTACTACCTCGGGTATATACGAGAAACAAGTCGGAGAGCGGCCCAATCTCCCACCTGTAACGTAACTGAGTAGTGAGCCTAGATAATGTGAAATCGCCATTAGTCGCACTGACTAGACCAGATTGTATCGGATCAGCCAAGCCCACTAACTTACCTTCACTCAACGGAATACCATAAAAGTCTCGTTCTTCGGCTCTTATGCCAGCCCATTGCAAGGTGAAGCGAATCTGCTGTTTCGCGCTAAGAAATAGATCCATCCCTAATCGAGGTTGAAATTCTCCTGCATCGTAAGTCACCAACAATCGATCGCGATCATGCAACAACCAATCTTTACGTTGAAAATAATTTAGATCGAAATCTACGGAAAAGCGATCAGATGGCTGGTAAGTTACCCCTATGGAGGACCTTTTCGTCCAACTACTCAACTCTTCCTGCCGAACTCCAAGCAAAGCACTAAAGGAAAGCTTCTTAGAAGTATTAGTACCAAAGCCTACTTCAGCAACGAGCCTATCCTCGACTTTATAGCGTCCATTTCCATAGCTATTACGGTCGTGCCAACGAGCTGGAAAGTAGTCAAATTCAGTGCGAATTTCACTGAGATTTTTGAAGGTCCACGCGTTACGGACGAAGACACCTGACCGGACTAAGAACCCATCAGTATTCCAACGCGTATTTACCATTATCGAACGTTTTTTATTCCGCAGATATTTTAATCCCCGTCCAGTAGACCAAGAGTAGGAGTACACCATCGATGTTGAGTCATTCCGATAAATATAGCCCAAGTCACTAATGTCTAAAGAATCGTCCAAATAATCCATAGCTAGAGAGTGTTGAACACCCTGTTTAGGCTTATAGGAAATATCAACCATACCGCCATAACCAGAGGTGTCGGCGACATCACTAGCCATTAACTGACCGTCAAATTGCCACGCACCATTTTTTGATAGCCAGTGGGAATCAACCCCATGCACTACCGCTTCATTATCTGGATAGCTAACAAGCGTGCCTAAATAACCTATAGAGCGACGACCTTCGCCTACATCTTCATAAAGTAAGCGCACAACGCCGAAATTGCGTCCATCTTGAGTAACCTCAAGTCCTTTACCCTCGTTAATACCGCTTTTAACTGTGCCACGCCAGGAGACTTCATCTTCGAAAGCGCCCAAAACCCCATAGCGCCAGGCACCTGACTGGCCTGTAATTTTCGCAGCGCCCAATAAATCCGTAGGACTACCCTGCTCGACATCCGCCACATCTATATCGTCTGGCACGTCGACGCGCGCGGCACCTCCAATACGACGGGTATTTAATAATGTCGTTGGCTCGCTACTGTAAGTTGACGCAGTACCTCTAGAGCCGCCACCTACAGGCGATGGGCCCCTCTGAAGACTTCGTGGTGATGTAGCGAAGACTTCTTGCCCTTCAAGAAAGAAAAGTCTCTTTTCAGGGAAGAAAGTCTCAAAAGCAGTCAGGTTAACTACCACATCATCAGATTCCACTGCGCCAAAGTCTGGATTTATCGCTGCAGTGATCTGCATATCAGAAGACGGACGCCACGATAAATCCACGCCGACACGACTCTCGTTTTCCCCAGAAGCCTCATCTACAGTAAAAGAAGCATAGGGAAATGCCGCTATTTGTTGCTTAGGTTCCACATCCGGGGTCCGCATCGTGGCCAATGCAGACATAAATCGCTTGGATGCAAAAGGCAATGCTGGCCAACTCCAACGCTCATCGATATACGCAACCTTACGGTTCACCCAAAACCCAAGCTTTCTCTCACCAGACTTGCTACCAGCCATAGTCATCATGGACCACGGCAAAAACATCTCTGCGCTCCAACCGTTTTCTAAAACGGCCGTGCCACTAGTCCAAGGTCCGTCCCATTCCCGGGAGAATTGACGTTCCGCTGCAACCTTGCCATCCATGACAGAACCCCCAAGATTGACCGAGAACCAATAGCCATAGAGGCCTTCGCCAGAGGTATCGAGGGTTATGCCAAAGGCGTCTCGATTTATGAATTCGTCTCGGCTTGATAAACGCGCCACCATCGTGTCTGGCGGTTGTTCCATAAACGCCGCTATATATAGACCCTTGTCTGTATAGAACATGCGCATGTCCGTTTTGTAACGGGGATCAGTCAAAGTATCCGGCTCAATTACCAGCATATTATCGTAGCCGGGCACCTCAGACCAAATGGACTCGTCCATCCTCCCATCAATGATCATCGGTTTGGATAACTTTACAATTTGCGGAATCAAAATATCGACATTAGTACCATCTGAATCCAGCGCAATCACATCACTAAATCCTTCCGGCAAAGTCTTAAACCCTATTTTATCTGCCACTTGCACTGAGACGGCACGTTCGTCTCCAACGAGGTTGACTGGTTGTTTTCCGCTATCCGCTTCAAGCACTTTGGACTTAACTGCTATTGCGCGCCCTCGAGTTAAGGAGGCATCCCAAGACCAAACCCCATCATATCCTGCATCCGCGGCTTGCCGCTTTAAATCAATAACGGGCAACCCACTGGTTGGCAAAACTACGCGATAGTAAGAGACTGTGTTGACTAGCGTTTCGGCCAAGTAAACTTGACGATTTAAGCGAACTTCTACAAGACGTTGAAAGTTGGAAGCATTGTTTCTTTCGGTAAAACTGCCAAATACGAGCACTGGCTCTGCATGCAGCAACCCTGTAAAAATCAGACTAAGTAATAATAAAACGAAGGATTTATAACTACTCACAAGCATTCTCTACTCCAAGGACAGGCCAATAACGGCTTGATAATTAATCGTTTAAACGGTTGGGTGAAAGCGCCGATATTAGCTAATATGCCAAGAATATAAAATCTTTCACAGGACGAAAAAACACTTTATGGCCCCTTCTTTTAAAACACAAAAGTGGGATTCCTGCGTGCAAATGACCCTGTTCTAATATTGCTTAGCGGCTGAGAAGGTTAAGAACCAGAATTAGATCTCATCCTTCTTGATAATATAGTGTCTCAGTAACTTGCAATATGCAAGTTACTGAGACACAGCGTAGTCAACCGCTCTACCACCCAAATTAAGACTAATTATCTTAATTGCATACTGAGAGCGCTAAGGGTGACAACTTTTAGGAGTATGTCATAGAAATAGTTTATTTTCGGAAAGCGTTAAAGTTCTGAGAACAACCCTGCGTATCTATCTCGTAAAACATTCTTCTGAACTTTACCCATAGTATTGCGAGGCAAGGTATCTACGTTCACAGTTACTTTTGGCTGTTTAAACCGTGCAAGTTTATCGGAAAGGTATTCTTGAATGGATTCTATACTTACTTCTTCAGCAGAGGGTACGATAATGGCAACCACCGCCTCACCAAAATCGGCATGGGGTACACCAATGACAGCCGACTCGGTCACGCCCGGAATTTTGTCGATCACACCTTCTACTTCTTTCGGGTAAACGTTGTAGCCGCCGGATATCACCAAATCTTTGGCACGGCCAACAATAGACAACCGGCCATCGTCATCAGTTGTACCCAGATCACCAGTAATAAAAAAACCGTCGCGGCGTATTTCTTCAGCTGTCTTTTCCGGCATTTGCCAGTAACCCTGAAACACATTAGGGCCCCTAACTTCAATAGTGCCAATCTCGCCATTTTGCAGCGGTGCGCCATCAGCATCCGCTATACGGAACTCCTGTGCTGGCAAAGCAAACCCTACGGTTCCAGCCACCCGCTCGCCCTCAAGCGGATTACTGGTATTGATAATAGTTTCACTCATGCCGTAACGCTCAAGAATACGCTGGCCCGTCGCTGCCTCCCAGGCGTTAAACGTCTGCTCAGTCAGCGGAGCTGAGCCACAAATAAATACGCGAATACTCGCAACACTCGCGTGATTTAGACCCGCCTGCAGGAGTAGTCGAGTATAAAAAGTTGGCACACCCATAAGCACCGTTGCTTGTGGTAACAGTTCGAGTACTTGGGCAGCATCAAACTTCGGCAAAAAAATCATAGGAGTGGCATTCAAAAGTGCACAGTGGCTGGCAATAAATAATCCGTGGACATGAAATATTGGCAGAGCGTTCAGCAACACGTCGTCTTTCTGCCAACCCCAACAAGTACTTAGATTGATCGCGTTTGAAGCTAAGTTAGCGTGACTTAACATAGCGCCCTTGGATCGCCCGGTAGTGCCAGAGGTATAAAGAATAGCGGCCAAATCGACTGGTTGTCTTATCACAGTGGTAGGTACTGGTAGGTCAGAGTGTGCGGCAACGCACTCTAACAATGAGCCCTGACCACGCTCATCCATGGTAAAGGTCTTCACATCGGTACGTTGATTCTGACCAACAAACAATGTCGGGTTCGCGTCCTGAACAAAATAGTCGACTTCGGCTTCGGTGTACGCGGTGTTCAAGGGAACGTAAACGCCACCGACTTTTAGGCAAGCCAAATAAAGCGCTAGGTTCTCAGCAGACTTTTCTACCTGCACTACTAAACGATCCGCCGGCTTTAGCCCCTGGGCTGCTAGCACGCGCGCTATTTCGCCCACACGTTCGTGAAGGTGCTGATAACTCCAAGCTGTGCCGTTGGCGAAGCGCAATGCATCGCCAGACAAATTGGTAACAAAACTATTTTCAAGAGTGTGGTAAAAATTCGACATCATAACTCCCGTAGTGAAGGCTCGAATACTAACCAAAATTCTAGGGGCTTTAGTGATTATTCGTAGTTTCGAGCACTGTCTATGTATGCATCCATATTACGAACACTGACTAAAAAACTATGTTTTGAACTATTGCAAGATCCAACTTCTTCTATGTCGATTTTAAGATGCATTCCAAGAGCAAGTCATGTCAGGTTTTAAGTTTGTGAATAAGTCGGGGCGCTATGAGGGGATTAAGCTGCGCATAGCGATAAACCACGATCGAAAGCAATTTACTTGTCGCCTAACATTTTAATCAGATTCCATGTAAGTGTTGTTGGAACTCCCCAAAAAGCAATGAAAGCGAGCATATTCAGCCGTTCTTGGGGACGTTTTTTATTACCTAGCTGAAAAGCTGGCTTGGCTAAGAAACGAGCACTTTACCCGTATGTTGCGCGCCCAACCGCAAAAGCTGTCCCTACCGCCATATAAGCACTAAACTTTCATTTTTAGCCTAAAGGTGCAGCTTGTCCTCTCGAACCCCGTTTTTGATCCCCCCCATCATCAGGTCATTCGACGTCGAAATCACCCTGCCCGGCAGCAAGTCTATTGCCCTAAGGCAGCTGGCAATGGCCGCCTTAGCCAAGGGTACGACACACCTCATAGGAATCCCTGATTGCGATGACACAAACGCAATGATCGATTGCTTGATTGCCTTAGGTGTCAGCATAGAAGGAGACGGCGAAGCCACTATCGTCAAGGGCCCAATGGATTTTGGCCCGGCTACCGTAAACCTAAACGCTAGAATGAGTGGCGCCTCTACACGCCTACTTATCGGTATGGCGGCTCTGCGCAAAGGCGTCACCCACATCGACGGACACTCCTCCCTACGAGCTAGATCCAATCAACCCTTGTTTAACGTGTTACAAAAACACGGCTGCAAGGTTGAATCAGCTAGCGGAGGACTACCGGCAACAATCACGGGCCCCATTGAAGTATGCCCAAGCCTAACGATCGATGGATCACTGTCTAGCCAATATATAACCGCAATATTACTCATTGCGCCCATGACCTGCCCAGAATCGGGTCAAACACTGAATATTTCGGGAGATCTCGTATCCAGGCCCTACCTTGATATTACTTTACATGAGATGAACAAATCCGGCGTCAAAGCTCACTGGCTTAACGACAAAACAATTGTTGTAGAGCAAAGCCAGTATCAAAACGGCCAGCGAACGGTTGAGGGGGACGCCACTGCCGCTACCTATTTCAGCGCTCTTGCCACCGCCCATGGCGGCACTGTGACATTAACGAACCTTGATCAAACTACACACCAAGGTGATTACGAATTTTGCGATGTTATGGAGTCATTAGGAGCAAAAGTTGAACGACAGGGGCGCACTCGCATTGTAGGACCTTCACAGCTAATGCCATTACCAAACGTCGATATGCAAACAATGCCAGATGCCGCGCTTACTCTTATAGCCATGTCACCGCTTCTGCCCGGGACCAACACCATAAGAGGATTACAGTCGCTCCACCATAAAGAGTGCGACCGACTCGAGTGCTCTGCTGCGGAGTTACGGGCAATGGGGGTCGAGGTGAGCACCACGTTAGACACAATAACTATTGAGGCAATAGATCCTGCGCTGCTCAACCCTCACACCCTGACCACATACCACGACCATAGAATGGCAATGGCATTTTCGCTGCTTGGGAGTCGTTGCGAAACATTACAAATTGACGACAAATCAGTGGTCAATAAAACCTACCCGAACTACTGGCGGGACTACAAAAAGCTGCTCAAAGACAAATAAATACGCGGCTTATAAATATTTATATTAGTTGGAGTAATGTGCGCCCAAAAAGTGCGATGCGTTTTTGAAGTTTTAGCTTTTACTCAATTTTCATCACCTTTTGTGAGTTTATTGTCGCAAGAGAGGACTTCTTCTTTGGCTTAGCACAACACTCTGGTATGTTATCAAAGAAAAAAATGGGAAATAGATATGTCTTCAGGAGATATTTTTGATCATGAGGCTAAGGTCTTAGAGGCGGCAGAAGAGCTCGTAAGTCAAGGTGGCGCCACGCCGGCGGATCATGAAAAACTCGGTGCTGAATATAGAAAATTGCTCCGCACTACTAAACGCATTATTAAACTCAGCGATAAAAGCGAGCAACGACTTACCGCGCTGTCGAAAGAGGCCCAAGACACCAACAAACAGCTTGAAGGATTATCTAACCAGCTTTCTAAATATCTATCACCGCAACTCTACAAATCTATTTTTACGGGTAATAAGGCGGTAGCTCGAACCAGCTCACGGAAAAAACTCACCGTATTCTTTTCTGATCTGTGCGGCTTTACTAATATTGCGGAAAATCTAGAGTCTGAAGATGTAACAGACATGTTGAATCTGTATCTAGAAACAATGACCCAAATAGCACTCAATTATGGTGCGACCATCGACAAATATATTGGCGATGGCATTATGCTATTTTTTGGTGACCCTGAATCAGCTGGCATAAAAGAAGACGCTGTAAACTGCGTAAAAATGGCCCAAGAGATGCAGGAAAGCCTTCACGGCTTGCAGGACAACTGGCACCAATATGGACTGCAAAGTCCGCTGCAGATGCGCATAGGCATCGCCACAGGCTTTTGTACGGTAGGTAACTTTGGGAGCGAGACTCGATTGGAATACACTGCTATTGGCTCTGGTGTTAATACAGCCGCAAGGTTAGAAGCGGCGGCAGAAAACGGCGAAATATTGATGTCCTTCGACACCTACGCTCTTGTCAGCGACCAAATCCCCTGCCAAGAACTCGCTACCGTGAACCTAAAAGGCATAGGACCAGTTCGAACATTCCAGCCGTTACAAAACATCGAAGATATCCAGTCGTCAATTTCTCTAGAGGTAGGTACGTCATCACTGAACGCAAATCTTTCAGCATTGTCAGCAGAAGATTTGGAAAAATTTGAAGACTCATTACTGCGCGCAATCGAGAAAGTAAAAGGCACCAGAGACGACATGAGCAAACAAGCGTCACTGCTCTAGCAAATTGACCTAATGACCTCGCTGCACTGCGAGGGTATGGGCATAGTACTAATCCGGAGACGATGCTTCGCTTCCAATCAAGGCAGCTTGCACATCAGCAGGAATCACTTGCCTCCGCTTCCGAGACAAGCCAGCTTGTTATGCATTCTTTTCTAATATTTTAAGGAGCTCGGGCTATTCGACGTAACCGCGGTAAACGAATACAGGTCCGTTTTCGGTTTCAGCTATTTCGAATTCAAATCGCTGCACACGCCTAGCCATTTCAATAAACCCAAGTCCCGCGCCTTTTGAGCCCTCTGGCGGCCCGCTGCGCAAACGCTCTTTATACATTTTCCGAAGCTCCGTAGCGTCTTTCATGCTTAGATCCACCAAACTCTTTTCTAAAGCATTGCTTTTTTCAGAGTCGATGGTATTTACGGCTTCAATCAAAAATCCTTCATCCGTTAGACTGATTGCGATCGTACCTACTCCGTCGCCTGTAACCGTAGATCGAGTATCTGCGTAACGGATAATGTTTTGGGCTTGCTCAATAAATACGCCGAAAACTTTCTTAGCGACACTGTCAGAGGAATCGGTTTCTGAAAGCTGATGTCTTACCGGATTAGAGATAGACGTCAGAAGGTCTTCGGATAACGGGCCTGAGTAACAAAAAAGGGTCTTCCGCGCTTGCATGAACTTGTGGAGTTCTAAAGTTGCATCACTTACCATCTAAAAATTCCTCATAACTATTCAAACCACCTACTCTTCGCCTTCAGCGTCAGCACTGGCTTCACTCGGCATTTCGACAAGCTCGAACTTGCACTTAATCATATCCTCAGCGAAATCTTCACCTGCTTCGAGCATTGTGTCGTCGTCTAAGCGATAATTCCAATTAACATTTACCGTTAAACCCGCCTCAGCCTTCTCTTCAAAGAACTCAAAAAAATCAAAGAAGAACTTAGCCGACGAACTATTAAAGTAAAAGAGCTCCAACTCTACTGTGTATGAGCCACTATCTGGCACAACACTTTTTAGCTCAGTCATAACTGGGCTAGAAAATTCCTGAATATTTTCAGGGTAGCACTCGCCAACGATACGGCAACTGGATCCCGAAATTTCCATCAAGGGCGTTCTTTGTGTAGCTGCTAATTGCATTTTTTATACCTCCTCTACTTCCAAAGCTGGTGAACTGGATTCGTCATCGTTGAGTGAGAATGCCAGCAGAGTAAGATCATCCCGGTAAGGCGCACCCCCTCGATATAAATCAACACTCGTCATAATATTCGTTACCAAACTATCTGGTGTCGCTTGCTTTGTATTTTGCAAAGAGCGCATCACTCGTCGTCGTCCAAAGGCAATTGGTCTATCTTCCGCGCTCATTACGTCGGTAACACCGTCCGTTAGCATGACAAAAGCGCCGCTTAAATTTTCGATTATGTGAGTATTGAACTGAAATTCGCCAGACGTCTTCGAGGAACCAACGGATCGTCTATCCCCTTTCACTTCCGAGGCGCCGTCTTCGCCTACCAAAAACAGAGAGGATTTAGCTCCTGCATACTCCAAGCGACGCTCTTTACGGTGGTAGATGCAAACACCGCCATCAAAGCCTTCATCAATTTTTTGATTAGATGCATCTTGTTGACTTAAGGTCTCCATCACCAGTTGATTAGCCTTAGTCAAATAGTCCCCGGCATTTTGCGAATAGGTCTCATCGATAGCTTTGTCCAGCACTGAGCGAGCGATAATCGACAAGAACGCACCAGGGACCCCGTGTCCAGTGCAATCTACTACGGCAATGTACACGCGATCAGGAAGGCTGCGAACAAAATAAATGTCGCCACCCACCAAGTCTCGTGGACGCCAATGCACCTTAAACGAAATATCACCCGGATATTCTTTGGGTAGCAACGCATTTTGTAAACGGGCCGCATAACGAATTGAACTGTCTATCTCATCTCGCGTCCGCACAAGCTCTTCTGTTCGAGCATTGATTAGCGACGCCACTTCGTCTGACATACGAGAAAAAGCCACACCCATCAGCTCGATTGAAGCGCGCTCTTTCGTTTCGTCGTCACCAGACGCTAATTCACTGCGCATATGATCAATATCGTTAATCATCATTTCTTTTGGTCCGCCATCAAGTTCGGTCGCTAAGACCTCCATCTTGGAGAACATCAAATTGTCCCGTTCTTGGCGACGTTTACCGCGGTCGACGCGCTGTTCTTCAGATTCCACGAGGTGATCACGATACTGATCTATTGTCTCAGATAAGCGTCCTACCTCGTCTTTGTCTGAAGACAACAGCTTACTCCTGGGGGGCATTTCCAATGACAAATTCCCTTCCGACATGCCGCGCAAAATACCTATCGCAGCTGTGATCTGCCCAAAAGCGCCTATCGTTAAAGCAAGGATTATCGCAACGACGAACAATGCTACTGCGGCTATGGTGATGTATGTGTTGTTTGTAGTGGTAACTTGCAGCCCAATACTTTCGCTTTGGTCTTTAAAGATCAGCAAGCTAAGCTCTGCCGCCGAGGCCTGATAACTCAATGGGATAGATGTCATCGACACACCCAGATCGGCGACCACATCGCTAAACGTAGCATCTGAGGAGATCTGAGCGCGTGACTCAGCTTCTGCCATGAGCTGGCGTAAATTGGCAACGCCGTATTCCACGTCAACGATCTCATCATCGCCATAATATTCGTCAAGGCTGATCGACTTTCCATTTGACCGAACAGCGAGCCGAACTTCAAAGTCTTCACTAAAAAGTTCTAGGTTATCGACCAAATTCTTGCCGATCACAACCAATGCAACAGCCTCGTCGTTAGCGTCACGAAGCCCAAAACTGATCGAATCATTTATTGAGAGCGCTTTCTCTCCACTAAGGTCGGTGACACGCACAATATTTCGTGTGGGTTGGTCTATCGCGTTACGTAGAAAACTATCGAAATTCAAAAAGAAATCCGGGCGCGCATCTTTTCCGCAAGGGTCCGCCCCTTGCAAAAATAAACCGGACAGGCAATAAACTTGTCGTCCCGTTATGGTGTACGCCATTACAAAGCTGATTTCTTCTAGATCAATTGGTTCTTCAAATACCTGATTAAAAAAATCTTGCGCGAGGTCTGTACGACCATCGCTTAAAGCCGCGGTTAGGGGATTTTCGTTTCCCACTGCAGAGAAAACATTTTCCAGAGGGTCCCAAAACATCGTGATGTCTGGCGAGCCAAGTTCTGGATCAAACTTCTCAACCGATCGCTCGAATTGCGCGTCTGAGGCAGACAACCAAGCGGCGCTGTATGTTTGCGCTAACGACTCCGATGTGAAGGCATCGGAGGCTGCCTTCAGAGTTTGAGTAGAGAAAAAGAAGATGCTGAAAATTACCGTGAATCCGGCAACGAGAAGTGTAACTAGCTTATTGCGTATAGACATATATTCCTGACCTTAACCTAATGCTGGGTCTGAAAAGGACAACCCTTTTACCGCTGATTAATTGCTTAACTTGTAAGTAACGTTCATAACCACATCTGACACCACCACGGCGTCTCCGTTATCCTCATAGGGGGTAAACTTCAGAGTTTCCATGTATCGCATTGCTGAACGATCAAACATTCTCCGTGGTTTGGATTCAACAATCACGGCTCCAACAGCGCTACCCTCAACGTCAATGTCAAATTTCACCGTAACGAAGCCGCTTACGCCATAGGACTTCGCTCTTCTTGGAAACGAGGGCGTTCCCTTTTCAACGAGTTCTACATCCACGTCGCCAACCCCACTAACTCTGCCTGTGAAAGTTTCAGCAAAAACCGGTGGCACACTCAGCACCATTGCAACCAAACTTAAACCAGCCGCCTTAAGCAGTGACAATTGCTTAACCATTCGTAATTCCTCTTTTGTTAAACCAAATTCAATCAAACAATCGCGTTTCACCGAGACTTTTCTTCAAACCAACTTTGACCAATTAAATTTTACCAAAACGACAGCGGTTGTCGCAATATTGGATCGCCGACGGCGGACATCTTTCGCCGAGCCGCAACTAGTGTACAAGAGGAGATATGAGAGATACAACGACCAAACAAAAGGAACGCAGCCACACAGTAGATTTCATCTTTAATTCGACATCGACTAGACATCTACTAGACATCTTATCGGCCCTCGTTGGGGAAAGACATTACTACTTAAAGGATATAATTTGCGCAGTTTTCTTGACAATGTCGTGGTAACATCCCTTCCCCAACAACACTTAACGCCGAAAAGGTACCTAAAGCTCAATGACGTCTCACACAAAATTTGAGATCACTTTCTGGGGAGTGAGAGGGTCTGTGCCCACACCAGCGCTACACACTCGAAAATATGGCGGAAACACTCCATGTTTGGAAGTTAGAGCAGGAAATAGATTACTCTTAATCGACGCTGGAACAGGCATTTGCAGGTTTACCGAGCGCCTAACTCAAGCTCAGGAACAAGGGCTCGACATTACTATCTTGCTCAGTCATACCCACTGGGACCACATTCAAGGTCTACCATTTTTTAAACTGGCATTTAACCCCGCGAACAGCATCAAAATTTACGGCCCTAAGCGAGCTGGATTCACTCTTCGTAGCTGCTTAGAAGCAGGCATGAAGCCACCAAACTTCCCTGTTCCATTCGATCTATTAAAGGGCATTAATCAAATCAACGAGGTTGCAGCAGGTGAAACTATCGAGCTCGACGACCTCAAAATTTGCACCGCTGAATTAAACCACCCAGATGGCAGTATTGGGTTTCGCATCGAGTACCAAGGAAAAAGCCTAGCTTATTGCTTGGACCACGAACATGATAACCAGAACGAGATTCATAAAGGGTTAAGCAAGTTGGCCCAAGATGCTGACGTCCTGGTTTTCGATGCAGCCTACTCTGATGAAGATTACCCAAAATTTAAGGGCTGGGGGCATTCGACGTGGCAAGTAGGATATAAGACTGCTCGCAAGCTAAATGTAAAAACTCTGGTTCTTTCCGGTTTTAACCCGGACCTTGGCGACGATGATTTGGACAAAATTGCGCTCGTAACTAATGGTATGGAAGGCAATACTATTGTCGCCATAGAGGGCGAATCGCTCACTCTTTAACAGCCGCCGGCCTTGAATTGTTGAAGTTAACGCAAACTGTGAAAGCCTTTCAATAAAGCCAGCCGCGGGCTACCGCAGTCGCCATCTGCTTAGATCGTAGTCAAATATTAGGGCCTCAAAACATTATGGAAGATGCTGAAAAGAAGGAAAAAATCGCAAAAATCTTGCCGGCGTTAAGCCCAAAAGACATTGACGATTTTCTGCCCTTCCTTGAAGAACGACACGCCGAGGGTGGAACAATTTTGGTCTCACAGGGAGACACTGACCGCGACCTGTACCTGCTATTAAATGGCTCTTTCTCGGCTTTTTACAAAATCCGCGTTAATTTGACTTCTGTAGCGACCAATGTAGGTAACTGGCCCGGTCCAAGCCTACTGGGCGAAGTCAACCTAGTCTTAGACAATACACGTACAGCCACCGTAGTCGCTAGAGAACCCTGTGATTACCTGTATTTATCGAAAGAAACCTTCGATGAGATCAGCGAAAAGAGCCCAGCTATTGCAATTAAAATCCTCACCGCATCCGCTGCCATAATTAACGGTCGCTTCGAATCAATGCGAAAAACTATGTATTCGAGCATTATTCATGACAGCCCTACAGTGCCCGTGGGCATAACGCGCCTCGGGCGCCTGCTTGGCAACTGGAGCCGAGTACCAGATGAGATCAGCAAAAAGCTATTTGCAGATTTCGATGGCGAGAACTTTAATAGCTAAAGATCTCCTGCTCAACTGTGGGCCTACGCATGACCGCCCGAAACATTCTCTTCAAAATTCAATATATATGTACAAGCGTAAGCCGCTAACCTCTGATAACTTGAATGTTTAATCATCACTAAATTAGGTCTAACCAGAGGGAGTAAAGATGACTGAAGCGACAACAGAGATGGGTCTATTTGAGACCATGTACAACTGCCGCGCCATGCGCAAGCTAGATACCAAAGAAGTACCTGAAGAGCACTTGGTTAAGCTGATCAGCGCCGCCAACCAAGCTCCATCTGGATCTAATACTCAAGGCGCACGCTGGATTTTAGTAAGAGACCCTGAAACTAAATCACAACTGGCAGAATTAAACAAAATTGGCGTTGAAAGCTACTTGGCGCCATTAGTGAACAACCCCGGCAGTCTCTCACACCAACCAGCGGACAAACGCCAACGCATGGTCAACGCCGTGGTATGGCAAAAAGAACATTTGCACGAAATACCTGCGCTGATTATTGCGTGCATGGACTTCGGAGAAGCTCCGACCCCAGCAATGATCGCCGGAGGAAATGGCTCTATTTGGCCCGGTATTCAAAATCTACTATTGGCCGCCAGAGCGCTTGAATTGGGTGCTGCACCCACCACATTGGCGTTAACTAACCCAGAAGCAGTAGCTAAAGTACTGCACCTACCGGACTCAATGCACGCTTACTGTCTGATTCCAGTGGGCTACCCATTAGGAAAGTTCGGCCCTGTCACCAGAAAGCCAATGGGAGAGATTCTGCGCTTTGATCGCTGGTCTGGCTAAAGTCAGATAATATGGCCTGGGGCGGACCAAGTTCAACCCTTGGTCAATCCAGCTTCACGCTTGTTTTGCCGCCAAATCGGGTGCCTGCGGCAAGCATGCTTTGTCTTTAACCGCCAACTTGATTACCATCGGTCCCAAGGCCTTGTAGTTCAATGGATAGAATAGTCGCCTCCTAAGTAAAATTGGGTCATGTGTTTGGAAACGGCATATGAAATGCATTCAAATTCGGGGAAACCTTCTTGCTTACGTAATGGCAATCCCGAGCCAAGCCGATCAATTCGGAAGGTGTAGAGACTTGACGGATGCAACCTAAAACCTGCCATGTGCAAAAGGGCAAGTAATGGTTAAGAGAAAGTCCAGACCACGAACATTTAGAGTGGCTACGAAAGTAGTAGTGGTACGAAGCGATAGATACAGGTTCGACTCCTGTCGGGGCTACCATATACCTATTTCCTACGGTATTCCAAGACACTCCAATCCCCAAGAAAATCGCCAAAAGCCAGCGGTCGAAAAACTACCCTTCGAATAAACTGTCAGCGTTGAAGGCGAGCAAACAAAGGAATATTTCAGATTACTATACTAATAGCCGGAGGTGGCATAGCAGGTATGGCCATGGCCTTAACCTGTCACCAATTAGGACTAAAAGCACAAATTTTTGAGGCAGTTAGCGAGATCAAACCGCTAGGTGTGGGTATAAACCTACAGCCCAATGCCGTTAGGGAGCTAATTGACTTAGGGCTAGAAGACTTACTGGCGGATATTGGTATCCAAGCCGAGGAATGGGCGTTATTTACTAAAAGCGGCGAGTTAGTTTGGGCCGAAGCTCGCGGGTTAAAGGCGGGCTATAACTGGCCACAGTACTCTGTGCATCGCGGCCAATTACTGATGGGCCTGCTGGCAGCTGTGAAAAACCGTTTGGGTAATGACGCAGTAGTGACTAATGCGCGTTTTACCCAGTACAAAGTCGCCGGCTCTGGTGTTTCAGCTAAATTTACAGCGATTGATGGCACGACTTATTGGGTTAACGGCACTTTATTGATTGGCGCAGATGGTATTCATTCCCAAGTTCGAAATCAAATGCACCCTAGTCAGGGCCAACCAAACTGGGGCGGCGCGGTTATGTGGCGTGGAATTTCGGAAGGCCTACCCACTAGGACGCAAAACTCCTTCGTGCTCGTGGGGTCCATGCGACAGAGGTTTATCTGTTATCCAATTTCTAAACCGGACCAAGAAACTGGCCTAAGTAAAATTAATTGGATTGCAGAACTAACCTTGCCCACGCATGCATCCGCCACACAAAGTGATTGGAACAGCACCGCCGAAATTGAGGATTTCATCAATCCATTTAACCATTGGCAGTTTGATTGGATAGACGTACCCGCATTAATTAAGGGCACTGATGCGGTTTATGAATATCCAATGGTGGACAGAGATCCAGTGGATAAATGGGTTGACGGGCCTATAGCACTCATTGGTGACGCCGCTCATGCTATGTATCCAGTTGGTTCGAACGGCGCTAGCCAAGGCATTGTTGACGCTAGAGTATTAGGTGCGAAACTAAAGGCGCTGGGCATGACAGTAGAAGCGTTGATGGCGTATCAAGCAACGGTCTTACCTGCGGTGAATGAACTGATATTACGCAACCGCGGTGCGGGGCCCATTGGGATTTTGGGTGTCATTGAACAACGAGAACCTTTTCAATCAATAGACGATGTCATTAACAAAGATGAGATCAGTGAATTTATGTCCGCCTATAAAAAAGCCGCAGGGTTTGCACTAAGTACGTTAAATGCCTCTCCCAAAACCATAGAAGATTAACGCAAGCACTATCACGCTGGGCTAAAGTGTTAGTAACTCTGACTAGTTCTAACTCGCCATATCAACCTCCTATTCCCAAAGTCTGAAGTTCATCTACGGACAACTTCACTACCTCTACCAAACAAGTATGCGCACTGGGCCCCTGGGCCAGACTGGACGTACCTTTATCTTTGGTAAGCACATTAGGGTTACCGTTCATCTCCAATCCAGCAATGGCAGCACTGGGCGCAAACCAAGCACCAGTTGGTAGGATTGCAACGTCTTCTTTAATGTTTCCACTGATCACCGCACCAACAACACACGCCCCTCTGTCATTGAATACTCGAAGTAGATCTCCGGCCTGAATCCCTCGGCTTGCCGCAGTATTAGGGTGCAAAGTTAGAGGCTCCCGGCCTTGTATCTTCCCAGCTTGACTATAAGCGCTTTGATCGTATTGGCTATGCAACCTGCGCTTGGGTTGGGGCGAAATTAGGTGCAATGGAAACTTATCATTACCCGCCCCACCCAACCGCTCAAAAGGCTCTAACCAGACAGCATGGCCAGGGCAATCCGCGTAGCCGAAGCCGTCAATTGTTTTGGAAAAAATTTCAATTTTTCCAGAGGGCGTGGACAACGGATGCTTTTTTGCATCTATGCGAAAACCCTCCAGCCAGTCACCGGAGTCATACTTGGGCGGAATCTGATAGCTGCCCTTCTCTACAAACTCATCAAAATCTGGCAATTCAAAGCCCTGTGCTTTAGCCCGCTCATTGGACCTGCGCCATAGATCTTGAAGCCATGCCATCTCTCCTTTGCCCTCGGTAAATTCGTCGGCAAAACCTAGTTTGTCTGCGAGGCCGGCAAAAATCTCATAATCAGAGCGCGCCTCAAACTGAGGTGGCAGTGCTTGCTGCATTAAGTGCGCATACGGATCGTGGCTAGACGCACAAATATCCGTGCGCTCAAATGACGTGGTAGCGGGGAAAACAATATCTGCCCATTGCGCGGTAGGCGTCCACCAAGGCTCGTTAACAATCACCGTATCTGGTCGCCGCCACGCATCCACCAGCCGGTTAAGATCTTGATGATGGTGAAATGGATTACCACCGGCCCAATAAATCAGCCGAGTATCTGGGTAAGTAATATCTCGGCCGTCATAATTTATGGTGTCGCCTGGGTTAAGCAACATATCTGCGACACGCGCCACGGGAATAGCAAAGTCAGCAGGATTTTTACCCTTACTTACTGTTGCCCAATTGAAACGACGCCAATTACTACCAACAAACCCTTCAGCGCTATAACCAAAGCCAACGCCACAACCTGTAAGGCCAATTTGCCCCAACATGGCCGCCAGCGTGACCAGCATCCAATAGGGTTGTTCACCATGATCTGCTCGCTGCAAAGACCATGCAGCCGTGAGAAATGTTCTTTTACCTGCTGCCTCAATCGCCAAAGACTCAATGATGCTAGCAGATACAGAGGAGATCTCGCTCGCCCATTGAGGCGTTTTTGCTTGCCCATCAGTTTGCCCGAGTAAATAGCTCTGAAAACGCTCATAGCCTACACAGTGACTTGCTAAGAATTTTCTATCCGCCAGATTTTGAGTTTCAAGGACATAAGCCATGGCCAACATGACCGCCACATCGGTGCCTGGCCTTGGCGCAATCCAGCGCGGATCTAGCTCATCGGCAACGTCGTGTCTAACCGGCGAGATGTTAATAAATGCAGTTCCAGACTTGCGCGCACGCTGCAGGTCAATGGCTGTTCTGTGCTCGGTAATACCGCCATAAGCCACCTGCGCATTACGCGAGGGCAGACCACCAAAAGCAATGAATAACTCAGTGTTATCCACAACATCTTCTAAGCTTGTTTGCTCTAGTTCCATTTGCGCCCACGGCGCAATCACATGAGGCAAAATCACTTGAGCGGCGGCAGTACTGTAGCTGTTCATAGCCCGAGTACAGCCACCTATGAAATTTATAAAGCGATGCAACTGAGACTGGGCGTGGTGAAAGCGACCGGCACTGGCCCAGCCGTATGATCCGGCAAAAATAGCGCGGTTACCATGGGCTTGTTTCACCCGTTTTAACTCTTTAGCGGCATAATCCAGCGCAACATTCCAAGAGACATCTACAAACTCGTCAGCACCGCGCATACTATTTTCGGGGTCGGTGCCCTCCAGCCAGCCACGACGAATAGCTGGGCTTTTAATCCGTGAGGAATGCTGAACGCCATCACGCAGGGTATGACGAATCTCAGCAGGATTTGGGTCTTCATCGATGGCAAATACATCGACAATCTGCCCTTCTTTTACCTCAACGTCGTAAATGCCCCACTGAGTTGCATTGCGATAGCGCATAACGGCCACTGAATAATGAATTGGTAATTAGCCTAGGGAAAAACTAGCGCAATGCCAATACAGAACTTGTTCCAATGAAAAAAAGCCGACTACGAACCCTTTATACGCGCTTCATGAAAAGGGCAAGGTGGCGTTTGAGCTGCAGGCCAATCAGGCGTGCAACAAAAAGAACAGGCTCGACAACAAACACGGTCACGCAGGGCGTGACTCTCGCATTAGTCTCTTTGTAGTCTATTTAGTTGGTAATTTGCAGGCGCCGGGGCCAGCTCTTTGGGCAAATCTACTACCACTTCGCTAACACCATCATTTTTGTCGCTATCGAAAAGTGCATCTAGATCTTCGTTAAAAAAATCATCATCGCTGAAAAGGTCATCAGCCTGTTTTGAACCTTCTATTTTGAAATCAAAGCTTTCATCTGCCTGGCGACGGGATGCCACAGAACTTATGCCTTGAGACGATTGGCCTTGCCAAATCCAAGCTGACGCGTATCCACTGTTGCGTAAATACTGCAGGGGGCTCTTAGCATCTGCAGCAGATGTGTATGGCCCAGCGGCAATTCTGTAAAAAAAACCACTGCTGGTCTCGCTGGCAATCACCGCAAAGGTTTCAGCGCTGCGCGACTGAGCTTTAAGCAGTCCAGCCTCAGCATTATCTCGGCTTTGAAAGCTCGCAACGGACACCCAATAATCGGCGTGTGCGATAGGAGCTGTAACCAAAGCCACTAGTGCAACTAATTTGGAAAATTTCATATTGATCCACCCAAAATCGAGGTGCAGTCTAGCAGGAGCAATGGGGTGGCGCCATAATGTACCTTGAAAGGTCAGCAAAGGACCAAACATTAGTTAGCCACCTGTAATCATAATCATCAAGCCCGCCGCCACCGCGGAACCAATAACTCCAGCGACATTTGGCCCCATGGCGTGCATGAGCAAAAAGTTTTGTGAATTTGCTTCCAAACCAACTTTGTTCACCACCCGAGCGGCCATGGGCACAGCTGACACGCCTGCAGCGCCAATGAGAGGGTTAATGGGATTAGCAGAAAACAGATTCATTAACTTGGCCATAAGCACACCACTAGCCGTGCCAATAGAGAATGCAACCATACCAAGAGCTAAAATACCCAGAGTTTCAGCAGTTAAAAAACTATCCGCACCCAATTTAGAGCCCACACCCAACCCCAGGAAGATAGTCACCACATTAATCAAAGAGGTGCGCGTAGTTTCTGCTAACCGCTCTACAACGCCGCATTCGCGCATTAAATTGCCAAAACAAAACATACCTAATAAAGGTGCCGCTGAAGGCAGTAAAAAAGCCACCAGCAAAAGTAAAAGCAGCGGGAAAACGATTTTCTCTAGCGTTGAAACTTCGCGTAGTTGAACCATCACAATGCCGCGTTCCTTTTCCGTAGTCAGCGCGCGCATGATAGGCGGCTGAATAATCGGCACCAAAGCCATATAGGAATAGGCCGCTATCGCAATTGCGCCAAGTAACTCCGGCGCTAATTTACCCGCCACAAAGATTGCAGTCGGGCCATCTGCTCCACCAATAATGCCTATTGCAGCTGCTTGTTTTAAATCGAAATCCATAACCCCTAGCGCACTCAAACCCAACGCACCTAACAAGGTAGCAAAAATACCAAACTGGGCTGCTGCGCCCAGTAACAAAGTTTTAGGGTTAGCTAATAAAGGGCCAAAATCAGTCAAAGCCCCCACGCCCATAAATATGATCAGTGGAAACGCACCGGTTTCAATACCCACTTCATAGATAAGATGCAGCAATCCGTTGCCGGTGGCTATTTCCGCGCCGGGAATATTGCTCAGTAGACCACCAAAGCCAATAGTCACTAATAACAAAGGTTCAAATTTTTTCGCAATGGCCAGATACAGCAGTAAAAGGCTAATTAAAATCATGGCAAATTGACCAAATGTCATTTGCGCCAAACCAGAACCGTTCCAAAGTTGATCCAATAGATCCATCTAAGAGCCTCGAATTTTAGTTAATGCCCATTAACAATCGTTAGCGTCAGCTGCAATAAACCTGCAAACCAGGTTTTAACCGTTAGCTTGGGTTAATGAGAAGCAGGGGGTGCCCCACAGCAACTTGATCGCCAGAGCCCACATTAATCGCAGCAATTTCACCCGCTACTGCCGCACTAACGTCGGTTTCCATTTTCATGGCTTCAAGCACCATAATCTTTTGCCCGGCTGAGACTATATCGCCAACTTTCACCAGGACCTGATGGACCGTACCCGCCAAGCCTGCATTCATCCACTCACCGACTGTGGTAACTTTCGCTGGCGCGGCAACCTGCATCCGCTCCCCAGCGCTGCTTTCGCCTTCTTCAACCTGCACCGAATAAGGCGTGCCATCTACAGTCACGGTATAAGAACCGCTGCTATTATTTGCTACTGGATTGGTTTGTGCTGCCACTTGAGTTGGCGCTGCCTGCGCGGACGGCGCGGCCTCAAAAGTGGAGGGGTCGTTACGATTAATCAGGAACTTTGTAGCGACCTGAGGAAAAAGTGCATAAGTCAGCACGTCGTCTATTTTGACATCGGCTAAAGCAATATTTTCCCTTTTTACTAGTTCATCAAAGGTTTCAGTAAGTGCCTCTAATTCAGGCGCAAGAAGATCTGCAGGCCGACACGTAATTTGCTCAATATCGCCCAATACTTGCCTTTGCAATTCGCTATTTAAAGGCGCGGGAGTAGCACCATACTCTCCAGCTAAAACGCCGGTGGTTTCTTTGGTGACATTTTTATACCGTTCGCCCGCCAAAACATTGAGCACCGCCTGAGTGCCAACAATTTGCGAGGTTGGTGTCACCAATGGAATAAAACCCAAGTCCTTGCGAACTTTGGGGATTTCTTCAAGGACTTCATCTAAACGCTCAGTGGCGTTTTGTTCACGCAACTGGCTTTCCAAATTGGTCAACATACCCCCCGGAACTTGAGCAACCAGAATGCGTGAGTCGACACCGCGCATAGCGCCTTCAAACTGCGCATATTTTTTACGTACTTCACGGAAATAACCTGCAATCTCTTCTAACAACTCAATATTTAGACCGGTATCCCGCTCTTCGTCCTGAAGAATTGCCACTACAGACTCGGTTGCAGAATGCCCATAAGTCATGCTCATAGAGGAGATAGCTGTATCTACATTATCTATGCCTGCTTCAATAGCTTTGAGATACGTAGCTGTAGACATACCAGTAGTCGCATGGCACTGCATGTGTACAGGGATATCTAACGAGGCTTTTAACTGACTTACAAGATCAAAGGCTACATAAGGCTTAAGCAGCCCGGCCATATCTTTAATACAAATGCTATGCGCACCCATATCTTCTATTTCCTTGGCTAAATCTACCCACATATCCATGGTGTGCACCGGGCTAACCGTATATGAAATAGTGCCTTGCGCATGTTTATCTACCGCAAGCGTTGCTTTGATGGCTGTAGTCAAATTGCGCATATCGTTCATTGCATCAAAAATACGGAATATATCTACACCGTTAATCGCCGCGCGCTCAACAAATTTTTCCACCACATCGTCGGCATAGTGGCGGTAACCCAGAATATTCTGTCCACGCAAAAGCATTTGCTGAGGCGTGTTTGGCATCGCTGCTTTAAGCAGTCTAATGCGCTCCCAAGGGTCCTCGCCAAGGTAACGGATGCAGGCGTCGAAGGTTGCGCCTCCCCAAGATTCTAAAGACCAATAACCTACCTGGTCGAGTTTCTCAGCTATGGGCAGCATATCTTCAACCCGCATACGTGTAGCCAAAATACTTTGGTGCGCATCACGCAAAATTACGTCAGTAATACCTAAGGGTTTGTTCTTATTCATTAATGTCTCCTCAAAACCGCTAGGGCTGATTCCTGTACTTTGTCTTGTATTACACTTAGCAAATTCACTGCGTAGACAAACGGCTCTGTGAAAGAGTTACCAACTCAGATTAGAGGGGAGGGGTTCGCAAGTGAGTATCTAAAGCAACAGCTATTGCCGCAACATGCTGGGCTGACTGTTTGGAAGTGCTGGGCAATTTGTCTGCGGCACCCAACCGTAAGTTTGCAACGTGAGGATCACTTGCCAAGCCAAATTTCAAAACTACCCATGACATGCTTTGGGTGACAACAACCAACAAAGCAAGAAAAGAAAACACTGTTCCCATGCCAATCATCATCAACTCAAAACCTGATTCTAAAAGCCCACCCACATTTACCTCCTCTTCGCTGGCCCACTATGCTCTCGCTGTAACTCTCCCTCATGAGTGTATAGCGAACCCAGCAGAATACGCCAATCAAAAATACTTCGGGCCATAAATACCCGCCTAGGGCGACAAAAGACCGCAAAATTGTCCAAATAGGAAATTAGTTTTACTCAAGAGTACTAAATGAGTTGAGATCCAAAGCATTCTTCAAGATAATGCCGGCCTCGTTGCGCACCCGTGGCCCAACTGGATAAGGCACCGGTCTACGAAACCGGCGATTACTGGTTCGAATCCAGTCGGGTGCACCATATAAGTCAATGACCTAGAGCGTTATTAAGATTTCAACGATAAGCTCATGGTTAGAGATTGATCAACTTTCCCTCTGATGCTCCCGTATTCTTAAAACCTTGGTCACCTATTCCGCTCTTGACCCCTCGTCCCTCGCAAAGAACAAAACTTCCCGGAACACACTTGGGAAAAATTTCATACTAGCGCTTGGGCAAAGATCAAGACATTATTTGGCAACGAAAAATCACCGCTAAAGACTGGAATGCAATACCATGATCATTCAACACCAAAATTTAACCAATCTAGCAAGCGCAATCCTCCGTGCTGCCGGCACTCCACAAGCAAACGCACAAGCCGTGGCACTACATTTAGTTGAAGCAAATCTCAAAGGCCACGACTCTCACGGCGTTGGCATGATTCCAAGCTATGTCCGATCCATGAAGGCAGGTCACATAAAACCATCTAATGACGCAAAATTGATTAAAGACAACGGCGCGGTTGTGTCCTTTGACGCCGAACTCGGTCTCGGAAGGGTTGTTGGTATGCAAGCCATGGAGCTAGGCATCCAGCGCGCTAAACAACTGGGCATTTGCTGCGTGGCCCTAGGCAATGCCGCGCACCTTGGAAGAATAGGTGCCTTTGGCGAAGTTTGTGCAGACGCCGGCTTGGTGTCCACGCATTATGTGAACGTGGTGGGTCACGACCCTATGGTCGTTGCCTATGGCGGGCGGGATCGACGCTTTATTACTAATCCTTTTTGCTGCACCGTGCCGCGAGCAGATGGAAAGCACGTGGTTCTAGATATGGCCACGACTACAGTGGCCGCGGGAAAAGTGCGCGTTGCCCACATGAAAGGTGAGGCCGTGCCGCCCAATTCATTGGTGGACGAAAATGGCGTGGACACAAATGATCCGGCTGTCATATTTGGGCCTGAAGCCAAAGGCGCAATGCAGCCCTTCGGCCAACATAAAGGCTACGGACTGATGGTTATGTGCGAACTGTTAGGCGGCGGACTGGGCGGGAATTTTACTATGCAACCAAAAAACGCTCGTGTAGGGGCTACTTTAAACAACATGCTATCAATTATTATCGACCCCGCTGCGGTTGGCAATCTCCAAGCATTTGACGATGAAGTCAGTGCTATGATTGATTATATCTACGCCAGTACGCCTGCTGACGGGACCGAGAAAGTGTTGATTCCTGGTGACCCAGAGCAAATAACCAAGTCTGCTAGAGAGGCGAATGGTATTGACATAGACGATAACAGTTGGAAAGACGTGCTGCGCTCAGGAGAGGCCGCAGGGCTAACGGCTGAGACGATGAGCGCTATAAGCAATAGTGCCTAAAACTATTTGGACAAATATTATCAACCACGGCTAATTCACGCAGAATAGACGTGTCTTCTTTAAACTCCCGTTTTGCCATCGAAGGCGTCTGACGCCCGCAACGCGTAAAACTCACAACGGAGCCATTAATGCTACCCGAAGAACAAGATCATGCCTCTGAGGGCGAAGAGACCTTTCATGTTTGGAGACTACTCGGATTCATAGGCTTCGTGTGCGTAGTGCTGGCAGTTGCGTCTTTTCTAGTAGATTGGGCTGTAGTTGGCCCCTTAGAAGGCCGCGTTCTATAACCTCAGATGTTTTTTATCGGCCTGCGTATACGCGTAAAGATGCAAATCTGAGCGCAGCTTATTATTACCGCTTTCAGATGTTCACATTGAACTGACTTTCTTTGCACCAGACAAAATCACTGATCCTCATCTTCACCCTTCCGCGGAGTAACGCGCTATCTATAGCCAACTATTTGATAGTAGCAGCATCACGCTGGTTTACCTTTTCTCTAATCCAAGGAATCAATTCTTCACCATAGGTCTTGGCATCCGCGAAAGGATCAAACCCTCTTATCAAGACGCCACTAACGCCAAGGTCGTAATACTTTGCGATCGCTTCCGCTACCTGTTCTGGAGTACCCACTAAGGCAGTAGAGTTACCACTGCCCTGCGCCGCTGCTGCAATCGGCACCCAAAGACGCTCGTCTTGTACTTCACCACCCTCAATAAGATTGCTCAATCGGCGCGCTGTTTCAGCCTCAGGCACTTTGGATGACTTGCGCACCCCAGCTTCGGCTTCCACACCTGCTAAAATGTCCTTGGCTTTCCGCCACGCCGCCTCTTCCGTGTCGCCAATAATGGGCCTGAATGACAGGTTGTAGTTGAGGGTACGACCAAAGCCTTGGGCGGCCTTATCTAACTGAGCCATTAACTCTGAGACCTGCCTGCGAGGTTCACCAAACAAGGCGTAAGTGTCACAATGCTTTGCTCCCACCGGAATAGCGGCGTCTGAAATACCTCCAAACCATAGGGGTACATAGGGCGATTGCGCCGCAGCCACTTCAGAGGATGCCCGACTCACTTGATAGTATTTACCTTCAAAATCAAACGGCTTATCGCTGGTCCAAACCTTACGCATAACTTCGAGATACTCATCAGTGCGTTGGTAGCGTTCGTCATGAGGTAGGTAGTCGCCATCTCGGCGCTGATCTGCATCCACACCCCCGGTAATAATATGCAGCAACAATCGACCACCAATAAGGTTGTCGAGAGTGGCAACGCGCCGCGCCGCCTGGGTAGGCGCAGCAAAACCGGGGCGGTGCGCCAATAGAATCTTTATTTTCTCGGTGTGATAAGCCGCATGCTGAGCAATCGCAAAACCGTCGGCTGAGCTAGAAGAATGACCAATCAGCACTGCGTCAAAATCTGATGTTTCATGTACTTGGGTGAACTTACTTACGTAATCTGCATCAAGCCCGCCACCTACAATGTGTACCGTAGAAGCAGATACAGGCTGCGTAACGCCAATCATGCCTAAAATATTAATCGGCAATTACTATCCCCTTTAGATTAATTCTCGGCTAGTACCTTGGCTCATAAACGAGAGATTTTCAAACTTCAGGGACCTCTCAAATATATTCGCCGTAACCAAGATTCCAAATGCGCATATACAAAAGAGCAATTATGCAAGGCAAATGCCTTACGATGATCTGCAGATACTTGCTAAAGGTTTGTAAGTAAACTCAGAAAAAATACGCATCAAACAGCCGGTAGAGTTGCAATCTCAAGGTTTCAGCGCTGACGAAACCGGTCAACTTTCCGTCGGCGATTGCTTTCATCAAATCAAGTTCGATACGCGCATAGCCTTTAATTATAAGGCGAAATTTAGAACAGCCGTTTATAAGAATATAAGAAAGAAATATAACTGAACGACGTCTGCTGGACACAGAATTTACAATGGCGCCGGTCCTTTATAAAACGCGCTGCGCAAGAGCGCCGGCAGCGCCTAAGCTCAAAATATTTTGAAAATTGCTCTGGGAAATATCCGCTGCGCCGTGATCTGTTCTTTTGCTAAATTAGAATAGATTATATTTTTTCTAATTTAGCTACCTGCTCTCAGCCCTCTGTCCAACTAAACACTTTTACTCTGGGACCCCTAACACCGCCAGCTGTCCATGCCAAAATCCCGCCTCCTGATGCCAGAGACGCCATTACAGGCACGCCAACCGGCTTATTCGTTTCAAGAATTATTGTGTCTTGACTGATTTGTGACAAGGGTCCACTTTTCAAATCATAGGCTGCCAACTGAATCTGAGCAAATTTACTGCCTTTGGGCACCGTCAACCAACTTACAGTAATTTGCTTGGAGCTATCCATAGCCAGACTCACTCGCCCTAATGTGTCACCGTGATCAATCTCAAACTGTGGCTCAAATGTCACCCCACCATTTCTCGAAATTGCTATGCGAACACTCTTTCGCCCCCCAGCTGCGGTAAACCAAGCGATAGCCACCGTATTACCTACTGACGCAATGGCCGGGCCATTAACTGGACATCCCGCAATGTGCCAATCGTCAAAGCCTACGGGAGATGGCTTGCTCCAATGACCATCTCTCAACTGCGTATAAAAAATGTCTCGCTGTTCAGTTTCGTCACGGTTGCGATAAGCAACAATCGGACCTTGTGAACCTTGAGTTAACGCCGTTGGACAACAATCACATACTAAAAAATCAACCAATTGTTCTTCATAAATGGAACCGTCTAGATCAATCAGCGCAGAACGAAGAGAGACACCTGACGTACTATGCACACTATCGGCGAAAATCTTCATCGAAACGTTCGCGCTATCTAACCAAACGAGCCCATAGCCCTCGCGGCCCTCCCCAGAGGATTTATAGATATTTGCAAAGCCATGTTCAACAGCAGTGCCGTCTGTATGGGGTGTTACGGGATTCGACCATGTCTTGCCATTATTCTGCGAATGGCTAGTGAAAATATCATAAGCAAAGGATCCGTTTGGGTTCTTTACCAACCAATGCGCGGCCATTAGAGATTCAGATAACTGAACCACAGAGGGTGTATCTGACCCGTTTATTACCCAGTCATCACCTCGAGCAACTTCTTGAGATAGTGACCACTGGTCTTGACGCATAACGGAATACTTAAGGATCGACCGCTCTCCCTCTAGCTCAATCCAACTTAATAAAGGATTGCCCTGGAGATCTTGCGACAGTCGTGGCGACTGAGAATTCAAACCAGCCGGAGAGTCTATTTCTGTAAAACTCGAATGCGCTGTGAAGGAACCCTTGTCACATCCAGTAAACTGGAACGTCAGAACGAGAGCCGACATCAAACTTAAAAAAATTGAGAAGGACTTTTTTTTTGTGCTTTTTTTTATGCTCGGATTCATTTTGTAAGGTTATACGTATAGAACACCTAATATCCAGCTACCTGCACCTCTTTGAGACTATCAAGCCCAATAAAGTTAACTTAGCCAACCAAATGGCTTTAGCATTGATAGAGTATTGGCAACGAAACACGGGCACATTTTTATCGAAGACCCAGGGTAATTCATCTGACCTTTTCAATCGCTTAGTGATTCCACGTCCGTCGTTTTTCCATCGGCGCCTTACACAGATTCTTCTTTTATTTAAACTGCTAAGCTCCTTACAAAAATGATCGACTTCAAGAAGATGCCCATAAGCTTTAACTAATTGCTGAGATCTTTCACAAAGCCTTCATGTAAGCCATTTTAATATTTGACTTGGACAATAGAAGCGCAAAATATTGCTGTTCATCGCTCACTTTTAGGGACCTGAATTGAATTTAGAAAACATCAAATCTCTAGTGGAAAGATACCAAGCGCCAGCAATAGAAGTGCACTCGATCGACCCCAATATTTATCTGATTTTTTATCGAGTTGGAGAAGATATAAAACCAATCTTAGATAGCAAGAATAAAACGTTAAAATGCAAGAGCCGCACCAGTGCTTTTTTATTGCTTCGAGAGGCGGGGATTCTTAAAACCGATTTTGTACATCAAACCGCATACGAGGAAATGATCGGCTTTGAGCACAGCGGACGAAAAACCGAATTGAGAGAAACGATAAAGCTCTAGTCCGACCGGCATTTAGAAACTATGACAGCAAAATCCAACATTCAATCGCCAGGACAAAAGCTTCATCTACTTAGATTGAATGTTGGTTGGTCAGAACAAGAATGCGCTTACCGCCTAACGCTAGAAGCAAACGAACTAATTACCACAGCACTGTGGATAAGTTGGGAGCGAAGCGGTGTGAATGATACTCAAGCCCAACACATCTACCGCTTAGTTGAGCCAATCTGCAAACTATTTTCCGCAGACAAAAATTGGCTACTGGACGTCGACACACCTGCGACGCAGAGCGCTAAAATCCTCACCCTACAAAAAAATAAAAAATCAGAGCGAAAAAATCTGCCAAAAAGACGCTAATATTCAGGTTAGTCAACATTCAACTAAAGTTGCTAAAATATGGAGCATATTGAGAAGTGAAGGCCTGTAACCAATGCGGTAAATGCTGCATCAACTACAGCGACGGCGGACTCTCGGCAAGCAGGGAGGAAATAAACTGGTGGGAAACCTTTCGCCCCAATATTTCAAAGTATGTAGCCGAAGGCAAAATCTGGATGGATCCAGATACAGGCCAGCAATTAAAACGCTGTCCTTGGCTAGCAGAGTTACCCGAGAAGAAATATAGCTGCTCCATTTATCACGATAGGCCCGAGGACTGCCGCCACTATCCCGTTGAGATTTCTCAGATGATTCAAGATGACTGCGAAATGCTAGAACTTAGAGACATCACCGACCACAGAGAGGCGCAAAAGAAACTTGATAAAATAATGTCTGATAGCCGCCCCGCCATTGGCGAATAGACCTTTCAATAAAAAATATTTAGCACGAAGGCCTTGCACTTCAACAGCACATTTACCAAGCCTGAGGTAGTTTTTTTAAATTTTTACATAGTGTATTCCCTGCTAATATGATCCTAGTCGCAAAGACGATTGCTACCATTAACCTTAAGAGTAGAGCCCGATTCATAAAGAGGCAATTTAATTGAGTAAACAACAAAAGACCTTTGATTTAACACAGCTAAAGGGCAAGATCGCAATCGTCACTGGCGCGGGCAATAACGGGATTGGCTGGGGCCTTTGCAAACACGCTGCCGGACATCTTGGAATGCACGTGGTCGCCATGGACCTACATAAAAACTTAGTTGACTCTGCCCAAGCACGACTGCGAAGCGCTTACCCTGAAGTAAAAGTCCTGGGCATAGAGTGTGATGTAACAAAACCAGATCAATTAGCCGCAGCGCTCATTTCGATTGAAACATATTTTAGCGATCTCGAAATCGGAGCTGTTTTCGCCAACGCTGGAATCTTTTTTCACAAAACGATACTCAAGAGTTCCATAGAAGATTGGTCGGCTACGCTCAACGTAAATGTCATCGGCGTCATTAACACCATCAAGGCATTTTTACCGAAGATGCAACTCAGTAAAAACGATTCTATTTTTTGCACCACGGCTTCGGTCGGCGGACTAGTTCGCGGAGACGGCGGCACTGCATCCTACCAAGCAAGCAAGCATGCGGTCGTATCACTAACCGAGTCCCTATCATTTGAAATTGCTAGCCGATCACCTCAAATACGAGTACACGTGTTATGTCCGTGCATTGTTGAATCTGCCCTGCTGAGAAACAGCAAAACCAATGCAAAAGAACAATCTGGTGAGATTGCCGCCAAAGACATTGAGCCAAGCAGTATTGAAACAAACGACTTCGCCATGACCACAGAGAGCCATGCCCAGCAAGTTTTCGACCTTATAGCAGCTAACAAATTCTATATAATAACTGACAATGTTCGCCCCTACGTGGAGCACGACTACCCATTTGAAGCATTGGCGATTGTGAGCGAGCGAATGGAAAACATGCTAGATCTTACTCTCGATAATTCCGGTGCATTCCCGAAGAAATCCGGCGATGTAAAAACAGCAACGTTGACCGGCGCAATGTTTCGCGAAGCCCAAAAACGAAATCCACAATCGTCAAAATAGCTGAAAAAACTCGCTGACATACACAGGATTGAACACTTTAGATTCCGCAATCATCTGACACAAAACTTTGATTATCTGGTCTGTCAAACTCCTTTTTATCGGCGAGCAAAATTTCTAGGTGCGCATGAGAGTAGGCAATGCAGGCATCCGAAACCTCATCCTTGATCGAAATATAATGTTCACGTCAAATGCGTATTAAACGATTTGGGCCTTGAGAAAATACACCACACCTAAAATTATATAAAATAGGGAGGTAAAAGGGTGCCGGATAAGCCTTCTAAAGGCTGTCACGATAAGTAGAGCGCAGGGTTAGATAACGTTATTCTAATTGAAGGCATTGCGGCCTTAACCACTATTGCACTTAGACTTACTCTAAAATTTATCCACACATGGCTATATAGTTCTCGACCCACTTGCGTTCTCTACCACAGCGATTAGTCTTATCCACACCATTAAAAGAAGGGAAAATAAATGTTTTCAGCTCAATTCGCTGTATCGCCTGCAGACGGTCCAATTGCTGTTACCGGCGCCAGCGGCTACATCGGATCCTGGATTGTGCAAGACTGCATGGAACAAGGATACGAAGTACGCGCTTGCGTTCGTGACAAGAATAACCCTGCCAAAGTAGAGCATTTACTTGACCTTAATTACGACGGGATGCGCGGCAGTGTTTCACTCTATGAAGCCGATTTGTTTAAACCCGGCAGCTACGATGAAGCGTTTAGCGGCTGTGCAGCCGTTATCCACGCGGGAGCCACGGTTGGCTTTAATAAAGAAACACCTCAAGAAGTTTACAATGGTTGCTTTAAAGAAAACGCGCACGTTATCGAGTCGGTTAAACGCTCAGGCAGTGTTAAGCGATTTGTTTTTACCTCCTCGTTTGCTGCAGTCAGCCATCCGCGTTCTGAAGGCTATGTTTTTACTGAGAAGGATTGGTGTGGTGACAACATTGAAGCCTATAAAGGACGCTGGAGCGAAGAGCAAATTTCTGAAAATCGCGACATCGCTTATGCCATGGCCAAAGCCAACTCAGAAAAGCTAATTTATGCAGAAGCAGAAGCCGATGGTAGCTTTGAAGCGTTAGCTATTCTGCCCTTACACGTTGTTGGACCACTTATCGCTCCCAACCACGATCAACCTTGGAGCTGGCAAAACCATATTAAAGGTATGATGCTTGGAAAAGCTTATCGCGGTGGCCGCGAAGGTCGAATGTTGTGGAATGCAGCGGACGTTCGCGACGTAGCCCGTGCTCATAGGTTGAGCATTGAAACAACGATCGGCACCAACGGTAGCCGCTATATTATGGCCGCCGCAGATCGCAGTGGTGAAATGTATACCTGGCAGCTGCAGGCTCTGCTTGAGTCTATGTACCCAATGGTTGATGAAATTGGCGGAGAGCCCATGAAGGAAGACATGCCCGTAAAAGCCACCTACGATGCGCCTCGAGCTTATTGTTTGTTGGCAATGCAGGAATTGGGACTGGAGCCTTTTGATATTGAGACGACGATTCGAGACACCGTAGATTCTTATTATTCACTGGGCATCATCGAAGCAGAAAGCTAACAAACTTTAAGCCAAACGCGCACGTCACGTAGAAAAAGGATCTCGCTGAGTTCCTTTTTTTATGCCCTAAAGGTTCAAAAATTTGGCATTGCGCCTTAGGATTATGCGAGGCCTAAGTCAGAAAGCTGAAAGCAAGGCATCGTCGCCTCCCTCAATATGAAACCTGATACTGTTGAACCCCTACAGCGAGCCGCTTCTGCTTTATTTACAAAAGCAACCGCATTTCCTACAAGTCGCTCTTTCAGATTTTTTCTGTGGTGGCCCCAACCGAGAATATTGTTTACTATGTAAACATTATTCATTAATAATACCACTCTAAACTGCAACTTCAATTTCTGTATGGATATTCAATATGACCGCAGAACAAATTTTTAGCTTATGCAGCATGTTCGCTATGACAGGCTGGGCAGGTTTAATCCTCGCCCCTCAGTGGACTGTGACTCGAGACTGGGCTGCCCCGGTTGTGGCGCCATTGGTCATTGCAGGCTTTTATATATGGCTAATGACCAGCACTACCCCACCCGCTGGCAGCGGATTCGGCTCTTTAACAGAAGTAGCCCTGCTATTTTCCGACCCCAACTTATTGCTGGCCGGCTGGATCCACTACTTAGCCTTTGACCTCTTTGTTGGCGCATGGGAAGTGCGTGATGCACAGCGCCAAGGCATTCATCATTTACTGGTTATACCCTGTTTGTTTGCCACATTACTGGCTGGCCCAGCGGGTCTTGCCTTATATTGGCTTGTGCGCGTTGTTGTGACATTGGTTAAACGAAGTAAGCATCAGGATGAGGAGGCAGCCGCATGAGCACGCGGCACCTATCTGCTAAAAACCAAACTTGGCCAACACTGACCGGCCTGAAAGACACCCAACCGCTCTGGTTCTACGCCGCCCTATTTAACTTTGTACTAATGGCCTTTTGCCTCATTGCTGGCGCCTTCGATGATAGAACATTTAACGGTGTTTCCGTATGGAGTAAACCTATAAAATTCGGCTTGTCCATAGGCATATACTTTCTAACTCTAGTTTGGTTTGCGTCCTTTCTTACCAAAGAAACACTGGCCAGTAGTGCGGGCAAGTGCCTCGTAGCGATACCTCTTATTGCAGGGGTAGTAGAGGTGCTTTACATCGCGGTAATGGCGGGCTTGGGATTGCCCTCACATTTCAACTACACTTCCACCTTCACTACCATAATGTACAGCCTTATGGGTCTTGGAGCAGCGTCTATGGTCTTGGTGCTGCCCTGGATGGCCTATCTGATAACCAGACAAAACCCTATATCTAACCCATTAATATTTGCCATTGTTATAGGCTTATGTTTAACGCTTATCTTAGGCGGAGGCTTTGGCAACTACCTAGGCAGCAGCAATAATCACTGGGTCGATGCCGCCCCAACGGATGCTAACGGCCTCTGGCTATTTAACTGGGCGAGAGATGGTGGCGACCTAAGAGTAGCGCATTTTTTTGGAATGCATGCGATGCAAGCCTTCCCTCTATTTGCTTTACTACTGCCAATTAATTGGAATAAGAAACTCAAGCTAGGTCTGCTGAGTGGATTTATTATTTGCTATGCAATATTCAGCGTAGGCACATTTATTCAAGCGGTAAATGGACAGCCGTTTTTACCGAGCTAGATCCACGCCATCAATTGCATCATTTTATTCGTGTCATTTAACAAAATTTGTAACTCGCCGACACACACCTGCGAGTTCAGTCAAAACGCTTCTCCAATGATGCGAATTCTTCCGGAAAAAATATGAAAAATAGAAATTTGTTACCCATTTTGGTGGTTCTCTTGAGCTTTTTTCTGTTTTGTTTACAACACCTAGCTACGCAGCCACCAACTATAAAGGGGGCAGACGCGCCTCAAAATCAATTTTCAGCAGAAAGAGCCTACAAGATTTTACAAATTCTACTGCAGGAAAATAAACCTCATCCTGTCGGCTCGCCAATGAACCGGTTGGTAAAAAATCGCATCATGACGGAACTAGATAAGCTTGCGATAGATTATGAAGAGCAAAAAACTTGGGCCTGTGCTTCGAGGTTCGCAAGCTGCGCTGAAGTGGAAAACATCATAGCAATAATCCCTGGGGAAACAGACTCCCCTTACCTTGCTTTGATGGCCCACTACGATTCTGTGCCTATGTCGCCAGGCGCTGGTGACGATGGGGCCGGGGTTGCGGCGATCTTAGAAACTGCTAGAGCGCTCAAAACAGAAAGCCCCTTCCAACACCCCATCATGCTGATTTTTACTGATGCAGAAGAAAATGGGCTAATAGGAGCGGAAGCTTTTTTTAAGCAACACCCGATGGCTGAGAAAGTAGGCATCGTGCTAAACATTGAGGGCAGCGGATCTTCAGGCAGTAGTATGGTGCTTAGAACTTCAAAAAATAATGAGCTACTCATAAAAAGCTATTCCGGCGAAAACTCAGAACCTTATGGATATTCTTTTGTGAAAGAAATTTTTAAAAGGATGCCAAACGATACAGATTTCAGTGTCGTTGAAAGAGCGCAAATTCCCGGAATTGATTTTGCTTTCGCTGGAGAGAGAAACCACTACCACACACCCAACGACAACTTAGAAAATATTAATCTTAAAACCATCCAGCATCATGGAGAAAACATTCTACCCTTATCTCGAGAACTAGCCTCCGTTGCATGGGATGAAATGGGCGCCGAATATGTTTATGGAGGAAAAATATATGGTTACTGGACGCAGTGGGAATCTAAAAATAGCCTAATTATTTTGCTGGTTAGCATACTTATACTTATGACTGCCGCAGCCAAATCTAATGTCAGCATTAAGGGTGTTATGATGGGGTTTGCGTTCTCTCCATTTACGCTAATTATCACAATCATATCGGGCGCGTTAGCTTTCTATTTGCTATCAATCATATCGGGCACGATAATAAGTTGGCCAGGTATAGATTGGCCGTATCGACTTTTACTCCTCAGCTCCACTAGCATCGGCTTACTGATAGCAACTATGCTAAACAAAAAGTTTGTCGATCAAACCGATATGATCTTTGGAACCTGGTTTTTTTGGTTCTTTACTGCCATTGCAACCTCAATTTATCTACCAGATGCAGCAAACAATTTCATCCTGCCTATGATGAGCGCAAGCTTGCTGATCGCGGTGTCAAACTTCATTAAGCAAAAATACAGGGTCCTATTTTTATCTTTAGTATTAGTGATGAGTATACCGTTTACTCTCGGCCTCTTGTTTTCCCTTGAACAAAGCCAAGGCTATAAATTAGTTTGGGCTTTGCTGCCTTTTATCGGTCTCTTTGCCGTATTAATTACGCCTTTTCTTTACGACATTAATAGGAGAGTTTCTTTTAGCGTTCTGTTTTTTGCTCTAGGGGCGTCTCTACTCACGGCAAGCACTAGCCGCCTTTATACCGAGGAAAGACCGCAGCACGTCAATATTCTTTACTACGAAGATTTAGATTCAGGTCAAGCACATGTCGAATTGTCAGGAGACTATAAGGCTATCTTCGCCGAACCTTTCATAGAACCTTTGTCAATGTATGTGAATACTAAGCAAGCCGAATCGTTGCTGCCGTTGAATAGTCAGATCTTGTCTACTAATTGGGCCAAAACCGATCCCAGTGGATGGGAAGGGCCCTCTCTTAAGGCTTACTCGACTATGCAGAGCGATCAGACTGTAAGACTTAAATTGAAAAGTAACAGGTCGGCTAGCCGCCTAGTTTTGCTTCTTCCAGCAGATTCGGGACTAGATTCTTTCGCACTGGGAGAGTTGCAGGTCAAACCGGCATTAAGTAAACGGGGCCTATACAAAGACCACTACGTGATCTATTTAAATGGTGTATATGACAAAGTTGTAGATTTGAGTTTGAAATTTAAAGCTGTTAATGCCA
>CAJWNY010000012.1 GCA_913043815.1 uncultured Gammaproteobacteria bacterium | reverse complement strand
CATTTTGATCAGGATTACATAACCGCGCTAGAGTATGGTTTGCCGCCAACGGCAGGAGAGGGCGTTGGGATTGACCGCTTAGTTATGCTACTAACCAATGCGCCTTCAATTCGCGATGTGTTGCTCTTCCCACTAATGCGCCACCAATAGGCTAGCTGAGGTATCGGCGTTTTGGGAACCGGCTTCAGGGAACGATGCTCAAATCGTATAGGGGCTATGTAATGAATCAACGAGTTAATTTGGAAGTGTCTTGGCAAGCGTTGCTCAAAGATCAGTTTGAGCTTCCCTACATGAAAGAGTTGCGTAAGTTCTTGCTTACAGAAAAGCGTCTAGGCAAAAAAATTTACCCTCCAAGCCAGCTAATTTTTGCAGCTCTAGATGCGGTTCCTGTGGATAAAGTCCGCGTTGTCATAATAGGCCAAGATCCTTATCACGGTCCAAGCCAAGCCCATGGTTTGAGTTTCTCGGTGCCCAACGGCATGCCGATACCCCCATCTTTGCGTAACATCTTGAAAGAAATAAATATCGATATTGGTTTGTCTGAATCAATGCAAGCAAATTGTGGCGACCTATCCTCGTGGGCTGCGCAGGGAGTATTGCTACTGAATAGTGTGCTCACCGTTGCTCAGGCTGCCGCAGCTTCCCACCAAGGTAAGGGGTGGGAGCAGTTTACTGACGTGCTTGTTAGCAGGTTGGCTGAGCAGCGCCAGGGGTTGGTATTTTTGCTGTGGGGAACCTCTGCGCAAAAGAAGGGCAAGCTGGTGAGCAACCAGCGCCATCATCTGCTGATAGCGCCCCATCCTTCACCGTTATCGGCTCACCGCGGTTTTTTTGGCTGCAAACATTTTTCTCAAACCAATAAAATATTGGCCGCCCAAGGTGTACCAGTTATAAACTGGTCACAAAATAAGGTGCCCGGCGAGTCCGCAAACAATGAATAAGTGAATTACCAATGACTGTAAAGACACAAATCAGCCCTAATTCAAAAACAGATCAAGTGATCATAGGTGAGGTTAAAACTTCTGGCGCCATGTGTCTTGGTCACGCCCACTTAAATATGGTCGCTAGTTTGAATGCGCTTACATTAGATGCGGTAAGAGCGCTAACTGCCGCTGTTTTACAGTGGTCTGCAAGGGCAGATATTGTTGGTGTTTTAATAACCGGTGAGGGCGAAAAAGCTTTTTGCGCCGGTGGCGATATACAAGCCCTTTATCGAGGGGCCGTGGCTAATCGTTTGGCCGCTGAGTTAGTTGATCGTTATCCTTTTGAGTTTTTTGCCGAAGAATATCGTTTGAACTATTTGTTACATACATTTAATAAACCAGTTATCACCTTAGGCCACGGCATAGTAATGGGTGGTGGATATGGTCTTTTTGCGGCCTCTAGTTATCGGGTGTTAACCCAACGCAGTAAGCTGGCTTTCCCAGAAATCACCATTGGCTTATTTCCTGACGCAGGTGGTAGTTGGGTCCTGAAAAATCTACCCCAAAAAATCGCACTTTTTCTTGGTTTGACGGGTAGTCAGGTGAATGCAACGGATGCGTTAGAGCTGAATATTGGCACGCACATGATTGATCATGAGCAAAGGCAAAACTTTATTGATGGCTTGGCCTCTTTGGCATGGGATCAAGGTGACAGTGACAATAGAACATTGCTTGATGAATATCTTGCCAGTTGTAACTGCCAGGGGCCGCGTCCCGAATCCGAGTTGGTTGTGCTTGCCGAGATGGATCTAGATGCTTCTAATCTAAGCATCTGTGTTCAAAATATTATCGCATTGAAGGGTAGGTCGGAGTGGGTCGATCGCGGTATAGGCAATTTGCAGAAAGGCTGCCCAGTAACTGCCGGAATTATTTTTGAACAGATGCGCCGAGTGCAAACTATGACCCTAGCAGAAAGCTTTCGAATGGAGTTGGCTGTGGCCACTCGTTGTCTGCAATGGCCAGATTTTACAGAGGGCGTTCGTGCGCTGCTAATTGATAAAGATGGTTTGCCAAGGTGGACTGTGGCCAATGTCGATGAATTGTCTCAAGAATATATTAATGCCCACTTCGATGAGGATTTTGCCGGCCTCTGGACACATAATCCATTGGATGACCTGAACTGAAAAAGTAGTTCTCAAATCCATGTGCAGAAATATGCGCCAACAAAAGGCCTGTACCGTCAGGTTACACGGTGCTTAATCGGATGCTAATCTGTCGCGGTCTCGGTCTTGCGGATGACCCATAAGCCGGTTCCCAAAGCGGGCACATGCTCTTCTTGTGCTTGGGCGCTAACGTAAATCACATCGCCCTTGACGCCTTTTGGATTTTGCCAAGTATTGCCCACAACTGGCGCGCTGCCTTGCCAATGAAATTGAGCCAGTTGTTTTTTAACCGCACCTCTAAACTGAGCTCTAGCGACAATTTCTTGCCCTAGATAGCAACCCTTATCGAAATCTACAGCCCCGGTTACATGCAAATTCAGCATCTGCGGTAAAAATTTCTGGCTTAGGGTTTTGTTGATGAAGACCATGCCGTGCTCTGCCATAAGCGCACTAAGTGTTGCTGAAATGTCTCCCTCCCCAAGGGCAGATTCTTGTTCGTTAGCAACTGCCCAGTTGGTCAAAAAGCATCTTTTCGTGTCTTTGCAGGCCTCAATATTCACAGCGGTTTCTACTGTGTGAAATGTACATTTAGCAAACATAGCGTAAGGCTTAAGAAAATTTATGACGTCTTCGGCTAATGTTCGGTGCACTATTAGACCAACACCATCTGCCAGTTCTAAGGCCCATCCATTGGCTAAAACTCGACCCTTAAGTGTGCATAGCGCCATAGGTGAAGGTAGGCTGCTATTGATTCTAGCGCTGTCAGAGGTTAAGTAGCCTTGCAAAAAATCTTTGACGGCAAAGCCCTTGAGGGTGATCATTCGAGCTTCCAGCCAGTTCTCCACAGAGTAGTCCTTCTACAAATCTTATGGTTTTAGACTGCCTTAAAGCTAGCTATAAAAGCAATAACTTAGGCATCGTAGTTATGAATACAACAGATCTTAAACAAATTTACTGGCGTAGTCGCCGCGGCATGCTCGAAATTGAAGCAAAATTGGTGCCGTTTATTCGCGACCACTTTCAAGATTTGAGCCTTGAAGAGCAAACATTATATGAGCAGATGTTGGATCTAGAAGATTGGGAGATCTTTGATTGGTTGCAACGTCGTGAAATACCCGACGACCCAAAGGTGCTTGCGCTTGTAGAGAAAATCATAGCCTGCAAGTCTACACTTTAGTTCAAACTGGTGGGGGCGGCCCCGTGGGTGTTTGCTGATGAGGTGGATGCCGGCACCTTCGCTTTCTTAAACCGGTTGGTCCAAGTGGTTCATGGTCAGAGGTAATAAGGTTAAATAGTTTAACCGGTACAAGTCGCCGCCAATCACCTTTGTAGCAAATTCTGTTTCATTTAGTTTTCGAATAGAGTCCTGACCATCAGCGTCGAGCATAATGTTCGTTGAGCGGGTGTTCCTATAGGAAGCCGGGTCGGAGCTTTTGAATATAAAAATGTGGGTTTGACCTATGTACCTAAACAGAGGTTTTGATCATATCTAATTGGTCAGTGCTTCCGGGAAACAAGATGGTGTCCGTTGTATTCACAGTTTGTTCCGGGTGATCTAGATTGAAATTCAGACCTCGGCTTTCTTTACGTTTGAGCGCCGAGCGTACGATGAGATCTGCTACATGTAATAAGTTGCGCAGCTCAATAAGGTCGTTTGTTACTCTATAATTTGCATAGTATTCGTGGATTTCTTGTTTCAGTAATTCAATGCGTCGCTGGGCCCGTTGTAAGCGCTTGTCCGTTCGGACAATGCCGACATAGTCCCACATAAATCTACGTAGCTCCTCCCAGTTGTGCGCAATTATGATGGACTCGTCAGAGTCGGTCACTTGAGATTCGTCCCATCGCGGTATGTATGGCACCGTTTGGGGTCTGTCTAATTGGGAAATAATCTTTTCAGCCGCACTTTGACCATATACCAAGCATTCAAGTAAAGAGTTACTGGCCAGGCGATTTGCGCCATGCAAACCTGTGCAACTGACTTCTCCTATTGCGTAAAGGTTAGCTAGATCTGTGCGACCGTGTTCGTCAACGACCACGCCGCCGCAGGTGTAGTGGGCCGCTGGCACGACGGGAATGGGATCTGCTGAAATGTCTATGCCCAGTTCAGAACATTTTTTCGCAATGTTCGGAAAGTGGTGCTGAATGAACACCTGAGAGCGATGGCTAATGTCCAGATATACACAGTCAGCGCCAATACGTTTCATTTCATGGTCAATAGCGCGAGCGACAATGTCTCGGGGTGCCAGTTCTGCGCGGTCATCAAATTTGTGCATAAAGCGTTCGCCGCTGGGCAGCCGCAGTACGCCGCCTTCGCCTCGGACAGCTTCAGAGATCAAAAAAGATCCGGCGTGAGGGTGGTAAAGGCAAGTAGGGTGGAATTGATTGAATTCCATGTTGGCAACCCGACACCCCGCGCGCCAAGCCATAGCAATGCCATCGCCGGTGGATCCGTCAGGATTGCTGGTATACAAATAAACTTTGCTGGCGCCGCCGGTAGCAAGAATAACAAAACGAGATTGGAATACTTCAACACGACCACTGCCTAGGTTAAGAACGTAAGCCCCCGCGCAGCGACTGGGATTGCGGCCGAGTTTGGACAAGTTAATTAGATCAATGGCCACACGGTCATTGAAAAGTTGAATGTTGGGGTGATCAAGGGCGCGATCAGTGAGTGTTTGGGTAATGGCTTTGCCTGTGGCATCAGCAACGTGGAGGATGCGCCGATGAGAGTGACCACCTTCACGGGTCAAATGTAAGGCATTATTCTCAACGTCGAAATCCACGCCCCATTCTGCTAATTGGTTAATCGCTCTGGGAGCGCCTTGCACTACATCGCGGACTACATTTGCGTCACACAATCCCGCGCCAGCGTCGAGTGTATCGCGCAGGTGCGCGTCAAAGCTGTCTTCAGGGTCGGTCACTGACGCAACACCGCCTTGTGCCCAATGGGATGAGCCACTGGCGATATCACCCTTACATAAAACCGTAACCCTTGCGTGTTCGGCCAACAGTAAAGCAGTAGTCAGGCCGGCAGCGCCGCCGCCGATGACCAGGATGTCAGTATTGAATCGTTGCGACATTTTGTTTAACGCGTTGAGTGGATGACGCAGTATAGCTTTCTCTTTGGCATTAGAAAATCCACATGGTGAGAGTTTGCGGTCGCTGTCCAATTTTTTACTGGCTCGCCTAGCCAAACTCAGCGGTGGCTAGCAGCTAGTTCGACGCGGTCTTTGGCGGTTGGGGCAGACATTTGTTGGACCCAGCCTTGTCTTTGGTATTGAAGTGGGCCGTAGCTCTTGCTACTTCGGGATGATTTTGGGTTAATGTCATAATGATAAAAAAGCAAGTTTTAGTTGATAGCCAGCGAGGGTCGATTAGGCTTTATGCCTCGGAAAACCCCTGTGCGAAGTGCCCCAGTGGTTGCACTTCTGCGACTCCTCCTCCTAAAGGCCTGCAAACCATCAACTTTGCTTGGCCATTAGCGAATTTGAACTTGGTGGCGCTATATTTATTTGGGTTGCCTCTATTTCTTCTCGTAACGGCAGTTTGGTTAATCGACAGTTACGCTGTGCAGGTGGCTTCAATGTCTTCGGAACGCTTTACGGGAATCAGTATCCCAATTATTGCGTTGGCAGCGGGTATCGGAATGATCTTGGGAGGACATCTAGCGCGCAAGAAGAGTCGCGAACTTATACTGACCTTGAAAGAAGCTGTAGCCATACCCACTATCCCAATAAGTGGACACGATCATCTTAAAAAAATTTAGCGACAGCCCAATTTCTCCTAGGCTGCCAAGATGATGGATGGACAGATCAGTTTTTGACTAATTTTGAGGAAAGTTCCAAAATGCAGAGCGGTAAAAATTCTTTTCTAGGCTCCAGATATTCAAAGCTCAAGGCCGTCAAAGCAGGCGTAGCATTGATTTGCTTGGCGTTAGCTGCGCTGGTATCTAACGTTTCAGCTGCGCAGTTGCCTGACTTCACCTCGCTGGTGAAAAATAACGAGGCCGCAGTGGTCAATATCAGTACCACTAGCGAACCCAAGCGCCGGTCTAATGGCCCAGGCCGCCCCCGCGGCAATGATCGCCTTGAAGAGTTTTATAAGTTTTTTGGCCCGCCGGGAGGCCCTAATGGTCCTAATAACCCAAGAGGCGGGCAGCCAAGAGATCCCAGCAGGTCATTGGGCAGTGGTTTTATCATTGCTGCTGACGGTTACGTTTTAACCAATAACCATGTGGTTGACGATGCGGACGAGATTATTGTGCGCACCAGCGATCGCCGTGAATATGAAGCAACTCTTGTGGGTGCCGATCCTCGCTCGGACCTTGCACTGCTAAAAATTGAATCAAAAGATGACTTTCCAATTCTCAAAATGGGTAACTATGACGATGTTGAGGTAGGCCAATGGGTGCTAGCTATTGGCTCACCCTTCGGTTTTGATTACTCGGTAACTGCGGGCATTGTCAGCGCTAAGGGGCGGAGCCTGTCTAATCCGCGCACGGGAAATTACGTTCCTTTTATTCAGACTGACGTGGCTATAAATCCCGGAAATTCTGGTGGGCCATTATTTAATCTAGATGGCGAAGTCGTCGGTATCAATTCTCAAATCTACTCTAATTCGGGTGGGTTCATGGGTGTCAGTTTCGCTATTCCAATCGACATTGCCATGGACGTTGTAGATCAGCTCAAAGAAAACGGTCGGGTCTCCCGAGGGTGGTTGGGCGTTGAGATATTGGAGTTAACGAAGGACTTGGCTGAAGGCTTCGGGTTAGATCGCCCCCAAGGCGCGTTAGTCACCCGGGTTTTAAAGGATAGCCCAGCAGAGAAGGGTGGTTTAAAAGACGAAGATATTATTCTTGAGTTTAATGGCGATGAGATCTCTCGCGCCAGCGAGTTGCCTCAATTTGTTGGCCGTGCCCCGGTGGGCGAGGCTTCCAAGGTCCTTGTTATGCGCGGCGGTAAGAAAGTTAAACTCGCAGTAACAATTGGCGAACTGCCAGAAAATCCACAATTGCAAGCGCAGGGGCGTGGTTCTAGTACTCAAGAAAACTCTTTTGGTTTAACTATAGGGGATATCTCTTCCAAAGTTGCACGAGAGCTCGGTATTGACGCCGGGGTTGAGGTGTTTGCGGTCGCAAGCGTTGCTGAGTCGGCTGGATTCGCTGTGGGCGACGTGATTCTTAGAATGCGTGGCCAGAAAATCAGCGGTGTAGCTGACTTCAAGGAAGTTGTGGCTACTATCAAGCCTGGACAAGTTGTTCCAATTAAAGTGCAGCGTCAGCAGCGCTCCTTATACCTCGCTTTGAAGGTGCCAAAGGATAAGTAGATTAGGGCCAAGTTGACCTTGCCTGACTAATTATCCATTCAGTTGGTGCAGGATGAAGGCAGCGCGTGTTGCCTTCGTGTCATTGCAAATTTTTGACAGGGTTTTGCAAGAGTTGTAGCAAAGCTGCCACTAAGAACGGTCCTAATACTCTTTCTAACCTTCGCACCACACTCGGCTCGACTTTTGGGTCACGCGCACGACTCCTATGGTTATTGCGCTGGTTTTGATGACATTTGTGAGCGCGCGCGTTTGTGATTACTTGGCAAAAAAGAAGCGGCGCGATAAGCCGCTTTGGATCTTTCTAGGAGCATTAACAGGCGCCTTTGCGGTGGATATTCTCTTGCTTTAAAATGGCAAAAGCTAAAACCCGCGTTCAAAGCGAAAATCTTCTTATTAGTGGCTTAAAAGACCCTAATACTCAAAGGTTCACTTCATCGACACTCGCCGATAGGCTAAACTGCTTTTCCCTTGTAACAATCAGATACTAGTGCCAAATATTCATCGTATCCGGAATTTTTCAATTATTGCCCATATTGACCACGGCAAGTCCACATTGGCAGATAGGTTCATCCAGCGCTGCGGTGGCTTGACTGCTCGAGAGATGGAAAATCAGGTACTAGATTCCATGGATCTGGAACGCGAGCGTGGCATAACGATCAAAGCCCAGTGTGTAAATTTGCAATATACCCACTCCAACGGTGAGGTCTATCAGCTCAATTTCATTGATACACCAGGCCACGTAGATTTTAGTTATGAGGTTTCAAGGTCTTTGGCAGCTTGCGAAGGGGCCTTGCTGGTAGTGGATGCCGCCCAGGGCGTTGAAGCGCAGTCCGTTGCCAACTGCTACACAGCCATTGAGCAGGGTTTAGAAGTGCTTCCTGTTCTCAATAAAATTGATCTACCCCAAGCCGAACCAGAGCGAGTGGCCTCGGAAATTGAAGAGATTATTGGCCTAGACGTATCAGATATTATTGAAGTCAGCGCAAAAACTGGCGTTGGTGTAGATGCTTTACTAGATTTTTTGGTAGATAAGGTCCCGCCACCAAAGGGCGATGAAAACGCTGATTTACAGGCGCTAATAATCGATTCTTGGTTTGACAACTACCTCGGCATTGTTTCCCTGGTGCGCGTTGTTCAAGGCACGATTAACAAGGGTGATAAAATTTATGTTAAATCCACAAACAAAACGCACAGCATTGACCAGGTTGGTCGCTTTACGCCGAAACGCAATCCCGGTAAATCGCTGCATGCAGGTGAGGTGGGATACGTAGTAGCGGGTATTAAAGAGATCACTGGTGCGCCGGTAGGGGACACCTTAGTTTCTGCAAAATCTCCAGATGTGCCACAGTTGCCAGGTTTTGCCAAAGTTAAACCCCAAGTCTACGCAGGCCTTTTTCCGGTCGATGGTGAAGACTTTGAAGCCTTTCGTGACGCGTTAGAAAAATTAGTGCTAAACGACGCTTCGCTATTTTACGAACCTGAGTCCTCAGACGCTCTAGGTTTTGGTTTCCGCTGCGGCTTCCTGGGCATGCTGCATATGGAAATTGTTCAGGAACGCTTAGAGCGCGAATATAATCTAAATCTGATTACCTCAGCGCCGACGGTGGTCTACGAGGTGGAACTTAACGATGGCAGTGTTAAGCAAATTGATAACCCCTCAAGGTTGCCGGCGAACTTTAAGCAAATGCGTGAACCCATTGCGGAGGTGAATATTCTCTTGCCTCAGGAATTCGTGGGTAACGTAATGTCACTTTGCGTCGAGCGAAGGGGGGTGCAAAAGAGCATGAACTTTTCTCAAGGCCAAGTTTCCATGGAGTGGGAGATGCCACTCAACGAAGTGGTGATGGATTTCTTTGATAGGCTAAAATCTGTGAGTCGCGGTTTTGCTTCTCTGGATTATAGTTTTATTCGTTTTGAAGAAGCTAATTTAGTCAAGTTAGAAATACTGATTAATGGCGATAAGGTGGATGCTTTAGCGAGCATTGTGCACCGTGACCAAGCCCAAGGTCGTGGTCGAGGTTTGGCGGAAAAAATGAAAGAGCTGATTCCTCGGCAAATGTTCGATGTTGCGCTTCAAGCTGCTATTGGTGGTCAGATTGTTGCTCGTCAGACGGTTAAAGCGCTACGAAAAAATGTAACGGCTAAGTGTTATGGCGGCGACATCACGCGAAAGAAGAAGCTGTTAGAAAAACAGAAAGAAGGTAAAAAACGGATGAAACAGTTGGGTTCCGTGGAAATTCCTCAAGAAGCATTTTTAGCTGCGCTCAAGGTTGAGCGTTAGCAGTATGTGCAACAAGGTATTTGTGCAAGGCCTTTTAGGGATAAGTGAAGGGGAGACTGATCATGGATATTGATCTACCTTTTTATCTGTTTTGGGCCGTAATTATCTGCGGCTTTATTTGGCTGATTGATACGCTGTTTTTTAAAGTGGCGCGCATTGCCGCAAATCCAGATCAAGACCCAGAAGAAAACCAACCCTTGATTGTCGAATATGCTCGATCGTTTTTTCCTGTGCTGTTATTTGTTTTAATTTTACGTGGGTTCATCGCGGAACCTTATCAAATCCCATCAGAATCTATGGTGCCAACCTTAGAGGTAGGCGACTTCATTCTGGTGAATAAATACGCTTATGGATTGCGGCTCCCAGTTTTCGGTACGAAAGTGATGTCTATCGGCGATCCTCAGCGAGGCGAGGTTATGGTATTTGTGCCACCTCACGATCCGCGATATTTTATAAAGCGCGTTATTGGTATTCCGGGTGACCAAGTTCGCTATGCCAACAAGAAGCTGACGGTTAATGGTCGTGCACTGCCTTATGAATTTGTTCGCAGTTTTGAAGACCGTCGCTTGGGCATTGGTGCGTCGGAGTTTATTGAAGAGGTTGGCGGCATAAAACACAGAATCCATAAAACCAGAGCTTTCGCTAGACCGCAGAAATGGACCGTTGGTTCGGGTGAGTACTTGATGATGGGCGATAACCGTGATCACTCTGCAGATTCTCGCACTTGGGGTATGGCTCGAGAAGAGAACGTTGTGGGTAAGGCAGTCGCTATTTGGGCTCACAAACCGCCTGGATTGAACTGGCCCACTTTCGCGCGTAATCGCTGGTTTGCAACAGCTGAAAGTGAGTAGAGAAATGCTATCTGTGAAGCGATTGAATAAAATAGTTTGTGCAATATTGCGTAAGTGGAGCGTAGCAAATGCCTGAACTGACAGAGAGTATTGAGGATGACTTGGAAACTCTGCAGTCGAAGCTGGGATATACTTTTACGCGCATCGAATTGCTCAAACTGGCTCTTACCCATAAAAGTTTTTCGAAGACCAACAATGAGCGTTTAGAGTTTGTTGGCGATGCTGTTTTAGGTTATTTGGTGGGCAGTAGGTTGTTTTTACTCTACCCACAAGTTCAGGAAGATGCGCTGTCATTGATGCGGGCCAAATTAGTGCGCGGCAAAATGTTGACGGAAGTGGCGAGGAGTTTAGGCCTTTCTGGTTATTTGCGTTTGGGTTCGGGCGAACTGAAAACGGGTGGGCGAGACCGTGCATCAATTCTTGCTGATGCCCTGGAAGCCGTGATGGGCGCAATACATGAAGATGGCGGCATTCAACCCTGCTCTGACCTGGTGGATCTTTTGTTCACTGACTTAATGCAGGGCTTAGAGGCCGAGGTTCTGAAGGACCCCAAGACTCGCTTGCAGGAATATCTTCAGGCTCATGGGCTAGTCTTGCCTACGTATAAAGTGGTCGATGTTTGCGGTGCAGACCATCAACGTCTGTTCACCGTTCGTTGCGACGTGCCTACTATGAACCTACAGTGCACCTCGCAAGCATCTTCTAGACGAGCGGCGGAAAAATCCGCCGCAGAAGACGTGTTAGCGGTGATCGCCAAACAAATGCAGGGTTCGGGCTCTCCTGAATCTGATACTGGGCAAATCGCCGATACTAACAATAGTTCAAATTAGGGGACAATTTTTTGTTTGAACAACAACAAAAATGTGGTTATGTAGCGCTGGTAGGAAGACCTAATGTCGGGAAGTCGACGCTGTTGAATCACGTCCTCGGGCAGAAGATCAGTATCACTTCGCGTAAACCACAGACCACGAGGCGTAACTTAATTGGTGTAGATACGGTTGACGCCAACCAAGCAATTTACGTAGATACCCCCGGTATTCATCAGCACATAGAACGCGAGCTGAACCGGTATATGGTAAGTAATGCAACGTCCGCATTGTCCGATGTCGATCTGCTGGTGGTGCTTATTGAAGCGGGTAAAATTCAAGATGGCGATCATCATGTGTTGAAGCTATTAGCGCAACACGATATGCCAAAGTTTGCAGTGATTTCAAAGGTCGACTTGATTAAGGATAAAACTGCGTTGTTGCCTCAGATGCAGGCGCTCCACGCAATGGGCCTGTTTGATGAAATAGTGCCTGTCAGCGCGCTAAAGAAAGATGGGGTAGACAGCTTTCGGCACCATGTGTTTCAGCGACTGCCTATGCGTAAGCACTTTTTCGCTGATGATGAAGTGACTGATCAACCAGAACGGTTCTTGGTTGCAGAAATCGTGCGAGAAAAACTCATGCGGCAGTTGGGTGATGAAATCCCGCATAGCTCCACTGTAGTCATTGAAAGTTTTAAACAAAACGAGAAAATCACCGAAATTCACGCAGACATTTATGTTGAGCGCGATGGTCAAAAACGCATCGTGATTGGTAAAGCTGGCGCGCGTATGAAGTTGATCGGACAAGAAGCACGTAAAGATATTGAGCATTTGCTCGACCATAAGGTGATGCTCCACCTTTGGGTGAAAGTGCGAAAAGGCTGGACCAACAACGTTGGACAGATGAAGCATTTGGGTTACGACTAGTAACCGTGTTGACCACACGCTGCCAAACTACTTGTTAGTACTGCGCTATGGCTGCCTCTAACCTTTCTCAAGAGCCGGCAGTGGTGTTACATGTAAGGCCCTATAGGGAAAGCAGCTCTATTGTGCAGTTTCTTACTCGTGGCCAAGGGCGTGTAGTTGGAGTAATGAAGGGGCTGAAACGCGACAATCCGAAACGAGTTGCGCTACAAGCATTTTCATTCGGCACTGTTTCTTATATTCCGCGCGACGGTTTGGTAACGGTTAGAAATTTTGATTTAGGCCATTTTATTGCGTTAAAAGGCGACGCTCTGTACGCCGGGTTTTATGTATTGGAATTGCTCAGTAGATTAGTGCCAGAACGTCAAAGCGAACCGCATATTTTTACTGCAGCGTTGACGGTGTTAGAAGCCATAGAAGAAGGCGATGAGTTAGAGCCCAGTTTGCGTAATTTTGAAATGGACCTTTTGCATCACCTAGGCTTTGGCTTTGATTTTCGCCGGGTTGCGGTGGGTTCAACCAACTTAGAGAAAGCTATAGAACCCCTGCGTTTATATAGTTTTAGTCCTAGCGAGGGTTTTTTTTTGGTGCCGGGAGAGTATGCGGGGGAGAGCAATTTGCCGAGAGACCTTGGCCAATTGCTCTGGGGTCAAGAGATCTTAGCTATCGCCGCTAGAAACTTTAAAGATCTTGCCGTGCGTCGTGCGGCCAAAAAATTACTGCGCGATGCGTTAGCTCCAATACTGGGTGATCGTCCGCTGACCAGTCGAATGATGTATCGCAATAGTAGGATAATAGTAGATGGCCAAGAGCCCAACCGAAGTTGAATTAGATGTAGTGAGCCTGTCCGAAGATGGACTCGGCGGTGCCACGTTAAACGAACGTCCAATCTGGATTCGAAACGCGCTGCCCGGTGAAAGAGTGATTGCCCGTATTTTGAAGCGTCGCGGCGGCAAAAAGTTTGCAGACGGTCGCCTGATAGACTTTTCTGAATCCCAGGTTCAGCCCAACAAAGACAGAGCGACCTCAGCATGTGAATATTTCCCCCGCTGTGGTGGGTGTGCAATGCACCACATGAGTGCTAAAGCTCAGCTGTTACATAAGCAAAGTCATTTAGCCGAACAACTGGCAAGAGTATCAGTGGAGCCTGCTCAGTGGCGGCAGCCTAGTGCCCAGGTGCGCAGTGGGTACAGGCGCAAAGCGCGCATGGGCGTGCGCGTAGTCGGGGAAAACGTATTGGTAGGTTTTCGTGAGTCCTTCAGCAACCGTGTAGCGCGCATTGATCATTGCCTTACCCTTACCAAACAGTTGTCAGCGCTATTGCCAGATCTAAAAAAGACGGTTGGCCAGATGAGTGAACCGCATACAGTGCCTCAACTGGAAGTTGCGCAAGGGGATAATAATATTGCGATTTTGGTACGCCACCTTCAGCCATTGACAGAAAATGATCGGGCACTTTGGCAACATTTCGAAACCAAGCACCCGGTGCAGGTTTTACTGCAAAGTAAGGGTTACAACACTTTAGCGCGTCTCAATAACGACGACAAAGTCATTCCCCTGGATTATAAAATTCCAGAGTACGGGCTGAGCCTACAATTTTATCCTCACCAATTTACTCAAGTGAATGCGCTTATGAATAGGGAGTTGGTGCGCACGACGCTAGGTTATCTTGGCAATATTGCTGACCAAGTTGTTGCTGATATGTTCTGCGGCATCGGCAATTTCACTCTGCCTCTTGCTCGTGCAGGCGCTAGGGTTGTGGGTATTGAAGGCAGCCAAGAAGCCGTGATTATGGGGAAGCATAATGCGCAGCGGAATGGTCTTTCGGATCGCTGCCACTTTGCAGACGAAGACCTCTTCTCGGAAACAGCCACGGCTGAGGTGGACACTAGTATGTTGGCAACGCTGCGGCATTTTGGTAAGTTCCCACAGGCTTTGATTTTAGATCCGCCGCGGAGCGGCGCTGGTCCTAATTTAGAATCTTGGGTGAATCCCCCTGAGCTAGTGCAGATTGTTTATGTTTCTTGCAACCCGGTTACTTTTGCCGACGACGCGAAGCGCCTTCGCGATAGCGGCTTTGTTCTTCGAGAAGTGGGTATCTACGACATGTTTCCAAATACTGCACATGTGGAAACTATTGGGCATTTCGTGCGTGGTGAATAAATTGACTAATACGGTGTATTTTATAGTGCTAGCGCTGGGGATTGAAGTGTTCAATGGTTAGTGTTCGAAAAGCGTTACCTGAGCATGCCGACGGCAGTGTAGATCTTGCTGCTTGGGCAGATTTATTAATCACAGAGCGCCCGCACTTAGAGCGTGAAGAAATACTTCAAACATGTTTGTGGTTGAGTGAGGTCGCAGATCCCTCATTGCTCCAAGGGTTAGAGTTGGCGGAGATGGTGGCGCAGTTACGGCTAGATCAGGCTTCGGTGCTGGCGGCGATTTGTTATCACTCTTGGCGAAAATCTCTTGTCGATAACGCTGAACTCAGATTTAGAGTTGGAGATGAAGTTTGCGAACTGACTCTGAATGTAGGTGCTATGGCAACCAGTAGCCTACTGCAGATTTCTGCACCAAAAATGCTAGAGAAGGAGCGCCGCAGCCAAGTGGATAATGTGCGGAAAATGCTCATCTCGTTAGTTAATGATGTCCGTGTTGCAGTGATTAAACTGGCCGAACGTGTGTTGGTATTGCGTCATGCAAAGACTTATGAGCCTAGCAGAAGGACCCGCATTGCGGAAGAAGCCGCTGCCATTTTTGCTCCGTTAGCAGATCGCTTAGGTATGTGGCAGCTAAAGTGGGAACTGGAAGATTTGTCGCTACGTTATTTGCGTGAGGATATTTATCTGGGCATTGCGAAACAGCTCAGCAATAAGCGTCAAGAACGTGAAAATCAAATTCAAGCCTTGGCAATCCAATTTAGCGAATTGCTGGTTGGACACGGTGTAGAAGCCGAAGTTCGGGGTAGAGCGAAAAATATATTCAGTATCTGGCGCAAGATGCAAAAGAAAAGTATTCCTATTGAACAAGTCTATGATGTTCGAGCGGTTAGAGTAATTGTAGATTCCTTAGCCGATTGTTATGCCGTTTTAGGCATTATCCATACGCACTGGCAACATATCCCAAAAGAGTTCGACGACTATATTGCTGCACCAAAAGAGAATGGCTATCAAAGTATCCATACAGCGATAGCCGCGGATGACGGTTTAGTGCTTGAAGTACAGGTGCGCACAAGAAAGATGCACGACGATGCAGAGCTTGGGGTTTGTGCGCATTGGGCCTATAAAGTCGGTGAAAAAGAATTTACTTCTGAAGACGAGAGTTTCTCCGCAAAAATGGACTGGTTGCGGCAAGTACTGGAATGGCACGAAGACCTTGGTGATACTGAGGACTTAGTTTCTCTACTAAGGCAACGAATCAGCGAGGACCGCATTTTTGTATCTACACCAAAGGGACACGTTTTAGATTTGTCCGCTGGTGCCACCGTATTAGACTTTGCTTATAGAGTGCATACGGATCTTGGTCATAACTGCGTTGGCGGTATTGTGAATGGCATGGAAGTACCTCTGTACACTGAACTCAAGACTGGTCAGCAAGTTCGAGTTTTGGGCGGCGATAGTAATAGTGAAAATCTCGGGCCCCATAGAGAGTGGCTGGAACCAACCCTTGAGTTTGTGCGAACGCATAGGGCGAAGGCGAAAATCGTTACTCAATATCGCTCTAGGGCTGAAAATTTAGAACCTAAAGTTGGGCTGCAGCTGATTCAAACTTTGGCAGCCAGTATAGGCCTTGATACCGTCTCTGATGCTCAGTTTGAGGCTCTTTGTGAAGACACGAAGTACGTGGATGTGGACGCGATGCTGCGCGCGGTAAGCGGTGGTGAGCAAAGCTATATTGCTCTTATGGCTGAGTTTTTAGAAAATCGAAGCAGGGTAGAAAATGCGAAAAGTTCGGCCAATTTACCTAGCGGCCTTCTTGCTACTTTTCCGCAGCGCATGGGGATCAGTGTTACTGCTGCAAATAGACATGGTCTGCTTAGTGATATCACTCAGCTTGTGGCGGCCATGGATCTACAAATTTTGGCGGCTTCCGGCGAAGTTATGGCATCCGTAACAGAAGCGCGTATTTCTCTAGAAGTAGAATTACAGGACTGGCGTCAGTACTTTCAGTTAATCAGTAGGATTAACTTTTTAAAAGGAGTGCAGTCGGTGGTTCGGAACCCACTGCTTTAGGGCACGCGCTAGCAAGTAGCTTCAAAAATCAGCCGTTAACCATGGCTTTTTTGCATCGAAAATCAGGTAAAGTGTCGCGCTTAAGTTGTTAAACGCAGTCATCGTTTGGAGACAGAGAGAATGAAGATAATCTTATTGGGACCACCTGGCGCAGGAAAAGGCACCCAAGCGCAGTTCATAAAAGAACAGCTAAACATTCCCCAGATTTCCACCGGAGATATGTTACGTGCGGCAGTTAGCTCCGGCAGTGAGCTTGGCAATCAGGTTAAGGTAGTCATGGATTCAGGCGGTTTGGTGTCGGACGAAATCATTATAGCTTTGGTTAAAGAGCGCATTTTAGAATCCGACTGCGCAGATGGTTTCCTCTTTGATGGATTTCCTCGAACTATTCCACAAGCAGCAGCGATGGAAGCTGCGGATGTACCTATCGACGCCGTGGTGGAGATTCAAGTGGATGACGGAGAACTGATTAAACGCATTACTGGGCGTCGAGTGCACCCGGGTTCCGGGCGGGTCTACCATGTAATTTATAACCCACCGAAAGTTGTCGATTTGGATGATGAATCTGGCGACCCACTAGTGCAAAGAGAAGATGACACAGAAGAAACTGTTCGTGACCGTCTAGCCGTTTATTATGAACAAACGCAGCCTCTGGCCGTTCATTATAAAAGCCAACCCTTGATAGCCTATATTGAAGTGAACGGACAGGGTGATGTCTCTGAGATCCAGAGCGCCATATCTGAAGGTCTTGCTTCCATTAAATAGGCTCTTTTCGCTTTAGTTAGATTCTGCGGAGCACTGGGTTCAGCAGGCCGGCCAGTGATCTGGTCAATTTATTAGGTCGGTCAGGGGCAATATATTTACCCAATCCCCCGGCTGAAGATCCCTCGTCTCGTTATCAACTTTTATTAAGCAATTTGCATTATGAAAAGTGCTTAATCTATTTGAGTCCTGGTCGCCCGTATGGCCGACCTCAAACCCGTCATCCCTCTGAGTAAATGTACCGCGCTGATATTCTGTTCGTCCCGGTTGATGTTGCAGCGACGTAGTTAACTTGGCCTTAATACGTAAGGGCGCCTCAGGTACAGTGCCGGCAAGGGCGGCGAGCGCAGGGCGAACCAATAAAAGAGCTGTAACTATTGTGGATACGGGGTTTCCCGGTAGACCGAAGATCCAGCAGTTTTCTATCTTGCCAAAAGCCATAGGCTTACCCGGCTTAAGATTGAGGCGCCAAAACGCGAGCGTCCCCAGTTTTTCAATGGTCTCGGTAATGTAATCTGCGTCGCCCACTGAGACGCCGCCACTGGTGATCATGGCATCGCAGTACTTTGCTCCGCTCGTCAGAGCTTCGCTCACTACATCTACTTCATCCGCCAGTCTTCCCAAATCGCGAACTTCTAACGGCAAATTGGCTAATAACTGGATAACCGTGAGCCGATTTGAATCGTAAATTTGACCCTCTAGTAAATCCTCGACTTGAACCCCGGGATCTCTGAGTTCGTCGCCACTAGAAAAAACGCCGATTACAGGCTTGCGAAAAACCTCTACAGAGTTGACGCCAGCACTGGCAAGGCTGCCCATTAAAAACGGGTTTAAAAGGTCACCTTGCCCTGCAATTCGACTGCCTATTTTTAGGTCGTTTCCAATAGGGCGGATATAAGATTCAGGTGTATTGTGAGAATTAAATCGCACTTGACTGCCTTTACGCTCAGCGACTTCTTCCTGCAAAATTATTTGATCTGCACTGGCCGGCACCAATGCGCCGGTAAAAATGCGCACGCATTCTCCCGGACCAATATCACCTTGGAAAGGTTGCCCAGCGAGGCTCTCGCCGATAATAACGAGCAACTGGTCAAATTCCTCTGCATGAATCGCATAACCATCCATTGCCGACGCCCGGAAGGGTGGCAAGCTGAGTTGGGCGGTCACAGGCTTGGCCAGTATTCTGCCGCGACTGTGTTGCAAAGCACAGTGCTCCACCTCATTTATCGGTAACAATTGCGCTTTCAAAGAAGCTAATGCTTCCTCCAAATCCAAAGGTTGGCTATGCTGGGACAATGGTAAACACCTTATGTATAGAAACTTCGACCGCCCATTGTAGCTTGGCCTTAGCCGTAGGCGAGGACATTTTTTCTCAGCAGCGCAAACTGGAACGCAGCCACAATGAGCATATTTTACCCATGCTCAGCGAGCTGTTTGAAAACGCAGATCTGAGTAAGCAGGCCATACAGATCATTGGCTTTGGGGCAGGCCCAGGCTCATTTACTGGCGTGCGCATAGCGGCTTCAGTCGCACAAGGCATTGCTATGGCAAGTAATAGCAAGGTAGTGGCCATGAAAGGCTCAGAAGTACTTGTACGCAGCGCCATTGAAGACAAAACCTTGACCATTTATAGCGACTACGGGCAGTCAACAAATTGGTTAGCGCTTATCCCAAGCCGCGCAGATGCCTACTATGTATCGCTGTATCAGCAAAGTGGCGCAGAAATAAGTGTGGTCATTGCCGATCAACTGCTGCTAGAACCCGCGGATTGGATTGAAGCGCTAGCAGCGGACATTACCGCCCAGGGGGGAAATACCCTGAAGATCATTGGCGCAATGCCAAGTTGGATGCCCAAGGTTTTAGAGCCTTACTGGGTTGGAATACCCATGCCGGATGCTAGAGTAATGCTTAGTCAGGTGAGGCAACAATTCATTGATGGCACAGGGCAGGATCCTGAGTATGCCTTGCCGGTGTATGTTGATGGCGACTCGCCTTGGCGCAAGAGTACGTGATCTGTTGAGCGCGCTAATCCCTAATTATTAGAAATAATGACTGAATAAAAAAGTGCATCCCGTTCCACAGTGGCTTTGCAAAAAAAAATAGAAATTTGGTCGTTTATAACGCGACCCAAGAATTGAAGCCGCGATCGTTAGCGAGCGTCTACCTCATGCGGCTAAAACAAAAACATAAAACACGTATTTAGTTGTAACGAGTGCTTATAAAAGAGCTAATCGCCGTCTATTGATGCGTAGCGTTTTAAAATCGAGAAAAGGAACGTAGGATGTCATTCGCTTTGTGAGAATGATAATTCGCCTCAAACTAAAAATTTAGGTCGTAGATCTAGGTGATAATCCTTGATGGAAAATACAGCAAAGATGAGAACAATACCTGATCGTCCGAAGGAGCCTATTGTATTGATGTACACCGCGGAGAAGCGTGGGCAGGCAATGGCTTTTGACCTTTGGTGTGATTTGCATGAGGTGGATGCGCCTATGCAGGTAGACGTGCCCAGCCTCTATTTGGACTACCAAGGTTTAGCGTTATGTAGTCCTGGCAATAAGCGCCCATTTCGTCTTGCTGAGCAAAATTTACATAGGCGCAGCGTAGGTGCAAGAAAAGGTGAGTTGGCTCGGGCTTGCGGCCTAAACCAGGGGGACCTTAGTGTTCTTGATGCCTGTGCGGGGTTTGGCACCGACGGTCTGACTTTGTCTATGTTGGGTTGTCCAGTAACCTTAGTCGAGCGCGAGCCTCTCATCTGGATACTGCTGCAAGATTTTGCTCGTAGTTTTGATAATTCCCAAGTTATGTTTATGGACTGTAAAGATGCGCTCGGTGGCAACCAGACTTGGGATGTTGTCTACCTGGATCCCATGTTCCCAGAGCGCAAGAAAAATGCGTTGCCGAACCAGGCACTGCAGCATTTACGTTACTTAGCACAAGATGCACAGGACGCGTCCGACTCGACTGACCTTATTAGACTAGCGCTGAGTTGCGCTAATAATCGTGTAGTGGTTAAACGGCGGCTGAAGGATCCGGTTATAGAGGGGGTGAATTTCCAGATTAAAGGAAAAACCGTGCGGTTTGATGTTTATCTGGCGAAGTAGCGTAATAGAGCCCTTCATCAAATTTCTTATTGAAATTTTACTATTCAGAGTTAATCGAGAATTTTAATGGTGCATCAATGGCCGATTCGATAGCACTGTGCAGAGAAATAAAATCTCCTCTAGGTTTTAGGGCACCCGCACCTACCGGCTCTAATAGCCCAAGGTTAACGAGCTGATCTAGAAATACACTAATCAACTTCTGTTCAAAAAATTCAGGCCCGTTGATGCCCAGTAAAAGAGAGATTTTTTCAGCAGAGTTCTCGCTGGCTTGGCTCAGTGCTTGCCGATCTTTTTTGCCTTGCTTCGCTAAATTCAAAACAAGGTACATACGCCCCAATGTCTCGTTCATTAAGCTGGCCAGTATCCCAAGTCGTATGTATTGCTCTGCCCCTTGTGCCGGCAGGACAATAAGTTCACCTTCAATTCGCATCATGCCTTGGTCGTTGAGAGCGGCAAGGACAAGTTGGGTGGACGGAGAGTCTATAACGGATAGCTCGTGAGCAATGTAAGGAAAAATCAGCGAGACCATTTCTTCAAGCTCCGATACGAAAGTGGCTTGCTGTCGGTGAACTAAAAGACTAGCAACGAGGCTGGGTAATGCCATCAGGTGAAGTACGTTGTTTCGGTACCAAGTCATCAGCAGTGCGGTAAACGGCTCGTGATGAAAGACAGCGCCAAAGCTTTCTGTTGTTCTTGTTATTAAGCCCAGAGCTTCCACTTTTTCAATCGAGGACTGACCAGTCATATCAGGATTCGTAAATACTTGATTGCCGTAAAGGCTATGCAAAATTTGCATATAACAGTCGCATTGCTCGGTAATTTGTTTTTCTTCCATGACCTCTTGATCGATGCTTAAGCTGGCTAGGGCAATTAGATTTACCGAGTTAACCGTAGCTTGGGCGTTGATGTTGCCCATAATTTGCGCGCCAAGGGCTTTTATCAGTTGGTCGCCCGCAGCATTGGCGGGAGTGTTGGCCAGCGTATTTTGCTTGTCCTGTTTAGGTGGCTGTGAATGGTTTTGCTCTAGCCATTCGTCCAACTTAATAGGTTCACCCAAATTCACCTGTAGTTCACCGAAATTTTGTCGGATGACTTTGAGACCATTTATTAAATCCAAGACGCTTTCTGCCTTTTTGTTTGCGCCGCGCAGTTCATCTATATAACTGCTCCCTTCAATGACTTTTTCGTAGCCAAAGTACACCGGAACGAAGGCCAATGGCTTTTTCAGGCCTTGGAATTGATGGGCAAGCGAAAGTTTTAGCAGCCCATACTTGACCGGTAGTAATCGGCCGGTGCGACTGCGCCCACCTTCGGGAAAGAATTCCACGCAATGTCCATTGTTGTAAACCTGATACAAATATTCGTCAAATACGGCTGCGTAAAGTGGGTCATCTCTAAAACTTCTGCGCATAAAAAATGCGCCGCCTCGGCGTAGGAATCCGCCGAGTACGGGCATGTTCAGATTATCCCCTGCGGCTATATGAGGAATCATAATGCCGGCTTGGTAGAGGGTGTAGCTCAATACTAAGTAATCTATATGGCTGCGGTGTGAAGGTACGTATACGAGGGTGTGGGTGTCGGTGATTTCTTTTACTGACTGTAATCCGCGTACGTTAACGCCGGTATAAATGCGCCGCCAAAACCAAGCCAAAAAAATCAGAAAGATGCGAATTGAAGAGTAGGACATGTCCGACGCAATTTTCTTGGCGTGTTGGTAGGCCAATGCCTTGAGCTTGGCCCTGCTCTGCGTTTTATCTTTTTTAGAAGCGCCCGAAGGGGTCGCTTCGTTTATGTATTGAGTAATTCGCGGTGAGTTTGCAATGCTCGATAACAGAGTTCTCCTGTGAGAAAAATCTGGGCCTAGTGTGGCCTCATGTTGCCGTTTAAAGCGCACTCTGAGTAATCGTGCGGATCGACGAATAGCATAGTTTTGGCCTTTGTCGTGGTTAGCTATTTCCTCTAACGGTATGGGTTTACCAAAGCAAACATGAATGTCGCCGCGGTTAAATAGTATGGCGAAGAAGCGCTTGATACCGCCGGTTGCCGGTCGCTGATCTGATGTCAGGGCTTCAATCCAACTTCCTCTAGGGGCTAAAGATCGCCCCCAAAATATAGACACTGGCACTAGTGCTATTTGTTCTTTTATTGCTTCATTAGCACTGACCAACTGTAGCAGTCGGCGCGAGTATCGCTGCATAGTTATTTTGCCGCCCCAAGCTCTATTCAGAGCGAAGGCTCTGCCGTTAATAGACCAGTCTGCGATTGTCAGAGGCGTCAGCGGTGAGAGCGGCGGCGCGTCGGATGACTGTGTTAGTGTGTGCTCTAAAACAAGCAGGTCTGCGATGGACCTTTTGTCTAATACGTAAATAACCTCTCTTTTGTGGAGTTCTGGTGGTTTGCTGCCGTCTAGATAAGGACGCGTGTTGCCACGTTCTTCGAATGGCATATCAAGATTTTCAATGCCACTAAAATACGGTTTAGTGACAAGTTGAATAACCCGCCTAAGGAGACGGTAATAGGCACGCAGTAAGCTATTATTCATCTACGCAGATTATTCCCTAAATTGGCCTTTTCTTATTTGTCTTGCTTACCTTGAAAAAGAAGTTGTAGCGCCTCTGCGCGCCCTTCAGTAGTGTCTTCAGTGCTCAGTTTCTTCCTATCCGATGCTAGTTCCCAAATGCCTGAGTATTTTTCGTTAGTCAGGATAGTCGCTTGTTCGCTATCAGAAATAATGGTCGGGCGAATAAACACCAAAAGGTTTGTTTTTACGCGTGCAGTTGTTCTGGACTTAAAAAGATTGCCCAGGATAGGAATGCTACCCAACAACGGTACCTTTCTGTTGGTTTCGGTAACGTCGTCTTGAATTAGACCGCCCAACACAATGGTTTCTCCGTCGCCGGCAAGCACCGTAGTTTCTATGGTCCGTTTAGAGGTCACGACGTCGGCGAAAGTGCTTCCGCCAACAGCCGTAGGTAGAACATTCGAAATATTTTGGACTACGTCCAAACGCACTTCATTGCTGTTAAACACATGAGGGGTGACGAGTAACTCTACACCGACATCTTGGCGGTTTACTGTGGTGAACGGGTTGCTAGAACCGTTACCTGTGGTGGTGAAGGAGCCAGTGCGAAACGGTACTTCGCGGCCAACTAAGATCTTTGCCTCGTTATTATCCAGCGTAATAATGCTTGGCGTCGAAAGTAGATTAGCATCTGAGTTAGTAGAAAGCGCAGTAATCACAGCGCCGAATGAAATGCCGTCAAGATCTAATTTTGCTGCAGCTAATGTAGGTCCGCTCATCGTCGCTAAACCCTGAACCACACTTACCGCCCCCGGATTGTTTGTGTCGATAACCCCGCCGAGTAGCGATTGAATGCTGCCATTAAGGCTAGTGCTTATCAGTGGCACGCTTTGTCCGCGCTGATCACCTGCCGCTATTTCGGTGCCAAACGAAAGGTCGTCATTTAAGGTGACTTCAACAATTGCTGCTTCTATTAATACTTGAGCACGAGGAGAATCTAATTTTTCCACAATATTCAAAATCTCGCCCATGGCGCCAGGGTCGGCTTTTATAATCAGAGCGTTCAGAGATGAATCTGCTTGAACGTTGATCTTATCAGATGCGTTGCCGCTGGATTGACTGGAGCCTAGATTGCCGAGGATGCTTTGTAAAATTTTGCCGACGTTTTCTGCATCAGCATGACTAAGCAGAATTACTTGAGTAGCATCTTTAGTGGTCGCCGGTTGGTCTAATTGCTCAATAATTTCCAAGAGGTCGGCGATAGGCCGACTCTGGCCTTTAAGTACTAAAGAGTTGTTTCGCTCGTTAGCAATGAGCTGAACTTTTTGTGGTCCGGTTGCGCTAGTACCAACCTGCTTTGGCGCAACTTTTTCTAATATCTCTACAATGTCGCCCACCCACGCTTCTTTCAGTGGAAACATAACAATTTCATTGGTTTCTGCAACGTCTATGTCGCTGATGATCTGTTTCAGGCGGCGTATGTTGTCTGCATGATCAGAAATGATGACAACGTTGGGTTCGCTTACGCTGCCAATATGACCATATTGAGGAATAAGGGGCCGGAGAATTTTCAGCAAGTCCTCAGACTTTACGTTTTGTACCGCAATAATCTGTGTCACCAATTCTTCTGGCGCAGCCGCACTCAGCCCTCCGAGCGCGCCCGGAGTCTGCTTCCCTGTGGCACTTTGTTGGATGCGAATCACATTGCCAGAAGGGATGGCGGTATAGTTTTGTAACCTAAGGACGCTTAAAAACAGCTCATAAACGCCTTGCTTGCCCAATGGTGTTTCAGAGATAATGTTTACCTGACCTTTTAGCTTAGGGTCAACGATAAAAGTCTTGCCAGTAATTCTTGCAACTTGGGCCACAAACTCTTGGATGTCCGCGTTCTTAGTAGCCATTTGCCAAGTGCTTTCACTTTCTTGGATTTCTGCAGCTAAAGCGCTAAGGCTGAGGAATGCAGCGCAAAGGAGTAGAGCTTTGCGAATAGAAGATATTAGTTTCATAAATTTGTTGGTTCAGTTGATATTTAGTTAGGTAAGCGAGCTGTAATGGTCATTTGCTCGCCATTGCGCTCGAGTTCAATACTGGCCGAGCCTTGGGCTAGTATATTGTCGAATTCTAATTGGTCTTTTTGTAGGTCACCCAAAAGCTGGCCGTTTACGGACAGGACAATATCACCGGGCCGTACGCCAGCTTGTCGCAAGTAGGGGTTGCTAGACAAGCTACCGATTCTGTAGCCCCTTCCTCCATTGGTCTCGAGGCCAAAGTCCTTTAGAGCGCTTTCAACATTGTCGCTGATGAGACTTTGAATGTCGTCAATGGTTTCTATTCTGCTTTTAGGCTTGTCGGCTGTAACTAGCTTCGTTGCGCGAAGTTCGGCTTCAGGGTTGAATTTACTTTTTTCGAATGCCAGAGCCTCTCTATTGCCCGCTCTTTGCAAAATGATTTGTTCTTGCCGCACTTCGATGAGTCGTGCATTGCCGGGTAGAATGTCGCCCACCCTGTAAAGCAAGCCTTTCTTGCCACTGCTCGCTACGATGGCCCCAGAATTCTCATTTTCGCCTGCTACAAATACAGCTTTTAACGTTAACGGTAGGCGAGTGGCCTCAGCTGTTTCAATGCGCTGTGCTTGCACGTTGTTATTTTGCGGCACTAGACCAAACACATGGCGATTTATCAGTGCCTCCACACGCTTAGATCTATTATCTAGGCCAGTATTTTTAAGTTGGTCCTGGGCAGAGGTAGCTGTAGTAACCGCAGATTTACTCGCAGGCTCAGACGGCGACTGCATTAACGCCAAGACGGTATTAGCAACTGTCCAAGCTATGCCAAGTACAATTAGCCATTGGAGCGGGGTAACCAATTTTTCGATGTGGTTATTTATTTGCATAGTGAATCGTAAAAAGCCGTCTGTTCATCGCGTTAAGAAAGGTTCATGCTTAATTGTAGCTCGTGGCACATCTTACCTGATTTACTTGTGGACTATCGAGTTCAAGTGGTCGCTTCATAAGATGCTAATTAGAAAGTGAAATCAGCATTTTCGCATTAAATTGATGCTGTACTATGGACAGCTTAAGCGTTCGCCCAAACTTAAAATACCTTGCGTTTTACCTCTAGAACGACATCGCTAGATTTTGCTGACCCAGTCCAAGTGCGGCCCACCAATTCAATGAATCCTCGAGTAATCGCTATGTTTACATATCCGCTGCGGTCTGGGGTCAAGGTTAGTAGTGGACCGGTACTGTTTTCGGCGAGTTCGATAAGCACCTTAGGTAGCGACCCTTTGGCCGACTTTATTGCGGCATTTAGTTCTGGTAGGTTGGCCTGCTCAAGGCCGTTCGATAGCACGTAGCGAATGTTGCCGCCGCTCCAGTAAAGTTGACTGTCGTCGATTAATTCAAATTCTGTGATTGGGCCAGATTTAGTAACCAATAGTTCCGTGGGGCTCAGTTCGAAGGTTCCGGGAATAGATATGTCGTACTTGGCTAGAACCGGTTTTAGGGCGAGGCCGCTAAAGTTACCTTTTATGTTTACTTTCTGGGCACTGAGTCCTGGGACGACTCTCCCTTGTAGAGAAAGCTCGCTATTGGCTAACTGCCAATGAATGTAGGGTGTTAGCGATTCACTAAGCTGCCATTGTGTCTGCCAAGCGAGGTTAGCTGAGAGGCCGGGGTTGGCGACTAGTACGCCGCGGCCTTGCCAAACAGTACCCTCGGGTTTAACCAGATCGACGCCAGCAACCTGCGTCAATGCGATGCGCAACAGGTTTGCCGGGGCTAGGACGATGAGCAAAACCACCACTACCAGCCCGCCAATAAATAGATTTCGTTTCATTGGTTTGGGTAGCCTACTGGGTGAGTAGAGTTTTGATGATCTGTTGGTAAATTCTTGCCAATGGCGCCAGGTCATTCACAGCTACGCATTCATCAATTTTATGGATGGTTGCGTTGAGTGGCCCTAGTTCAACCACCTCTACTTGACCGCTGCCTGGTTTGTTCCAAGGGGAAATAAAGCGTCCGTCAGAGGTGCCACCTGACGTGGAAAGTAGTGCGGTCAATCCGGTTTCGGCGAGTATCGCTTGGGTTACTGCCTCGGTGAGCGCGCCTGGTAGAGTTAAGAACGGCTCCCCGGATAACTGCCATTTGATCTCATAGGTTATTTCAAAGCTTCGTAGAATTTCCTCAACGCTTGCGCTCAAACCTGCGGCGGTTTGTTCGGTATTAAAACGAAAGTTAAAGTCTATTTCTAGTTCGCCAGGAATCACGTTAGTGGCACCGGTGCCGCCATTTATATTGGAAATTTGGAAGCTAGTAGGCGGGTAGAATTCGTTGCCGAAATCCCACTCCTTGGTCGTCAGGACAGAAAGCGCAGTTAAGACCTTGTGGATTGGGTTTTTTGCCGCCTCGGGGTAGGCCACGTGGCCTTGAATACCTATGACTTTTAGTTTTGCATTCAGCGAACCGCGACGTCCAGAGCGCACCACATCTCCTAATTGCTCGCTAGAACTTGGCTCGCCAACTACACAGTAGTCGGGTGTTACACCTTCTTTCGCCAGTACATCTATCGCATAACGAGTGCCGTAAGTTGCTACACCTTCCTCGTCACTGGTGATCAAAAAACTCAGCGTTCCGCAGTTGTGTTCGGCATTTGCTGTTGCATCCTCTACGGCTACTATCATTGCCGCAAGGCTAGATTTCATATCTGCCGCCCCGCGACCATAGAGTTGCCCGTTTTTAACCGTCGGTTCAAACGGCGGAGTTTGCCACTGCTCCAGTGGGCCTGGGGGCACTACATCGGTATGTCCAGCAAACATTAAGTGAGGCGAACCGGTGCCACGCGAAGCCCACAAGTTATGCACGCCTTCGGCATTTATTTGTCGCGTTTGAAAATCCAGCTGGTTAAGCCGCGCGGCAATGAGCTCCTGGCATCCTGCATCTTCAGGGGTAACAGAAACGCGGCTGATGAGTTCTTTCGCAAGCTCAAATACTGGATTTTCCAATTTCAATGACCTTAATTGTGTGCGTGCAAAGCGTCGTTAAGCTCAATGGCCTGACGATTCGTGCGACAGATCACCTGGCCGTTTTGGCTGTTGCGAATGAACAGCATGTCAGAGTTGCCAGCCAATTCTCGACCTTTGACAAGTCGCACTTGTTGGCCTGTTTCGTCGAAAATAGCAATAGGTGTGCCGCCAGTTATATACAACCCCGCTTCAATAGTGCAACGGTCGCCCAAGGGAATACCAGTGCCTGCATTTGCACCAATGAGGCAGTTTTCGCCGATGCTCACAATGATATTACCGCCACCAGAAAGTGTGCCCATGGTGCTGGCGCTGCCGCCTAGGTCTGTGCCTGCCCCGACAATAACGCCCTGGGATATTCGGCCTTCAATCATGTTAGGGCCGATGGCTGCTGCGTTGAAGTTAACAAATCCCTCGTGCATGACCGTTGTGCCTTCGCCTAGATAGGCGCCAAGGCGGATACGGCTTGCGTCAGCTATACGCACGCCGGTGGGTACCACGTAGTTGACCATTTTTGGAAATTTGTCCACAGAGAAGACTTCTAGGTTGAGCCCCTGCCGACGGGCATTCATTAGTGCACTGGTCAATTCATTGACCTCAATGGGTCCAGCTGAAGTCCACGCTAAGTTAGGTAGATGGCCAAAAATACCATCAAGGTTAAGGGTATTTGGCAGGCATAGTCTGTGGGACAGCAGGTGCAGCTTTAGGTAAACCTCTTCAATACTGTTACTTGGTGCATCGGAATCGAGTCTTACACTGATCAGAGGCTGATCCATATCAAGCAGTGATTGAGGTACAATTGCGACGCCTGATGCCGAGTTTAGGGATTGAGCCTGCTCTGCTGTAAGGGCACTGGTCCCTTGAGGCAGGCTGCCTATTGCGCTGAGCACGTCTTCTTTTGGAGTAAGTATAGGGTTTGGGAAAAAACAGTCTAGTACTGTACTCGAGCCATTGGTGCTTGTGATGCCAACCGCAAACGCAAAAATATCAGTCATATCAATCTCAGAAAAAATCTTTCCCTCATATTACTACAGCTGACGCCAAGAGACCGCTTAACCGAGCGAAATTAACTTATAAATTTTGCGCAAACTGGGCTAGGCGGTTAGCGGCTTCAATACATTCGTCGAAGGGTGCAACCCAGGCAATTCTTACGTGGTTGTGCCCCGGATTACCGAGCTGCGTATCTCTGCCTAAAAAAGACCCTGGCATAACGGTGATGTGTTGATCTGCTAGTAAGCGTTGACTGAATTCTTGATCAGAGATTGGCGTAGGCAGCCAGTGATAAAACCCGCCTTCAGGCTGGGTTAAATTGTAGTGAGGGCTGAGAATTTCGCTCACTGCCGCAAACTTGTCTTTATACATTTGCCGGTTTTCTACAACGTGGGCTTCGTCCTGCCATGCCAAAGCGCTGGCTGCTTGATGGTGAGCGCCTTGCGCGCACCCGTGGTAAGTACGATAGCTCAAATACTTGGCCATTAAATTGGGGTCGCCTGCCACAAAACCGCTGCGTAACCCCGGCAAATTAGATCGTTTGGAAAGGCTATGAAATGCTAAACATCGGTCGAAATTTGGCAGTCCCATAGCGGCCGCTGCTGCCAGAATACTTTCTGGGAGGTTGTCGTCATCGTAATACAGCTCTGCATAGCACTCGTCGGAAACGATATTGAAATCATATTTTTGCGCTAGCTCAATGAGCGACTGCATGTGATCACGCTGCATAATCTGCCCAGTAGGGTTGCCGGGAGAGCAAATATAGACCAGTTCCGTTTTATGCCATTGCTCTGCGCTGATAGAACTAAAGTCCGCTTTGTAATTGAGCGCTACCAAATTTGGAATGTATAAAGGCTTGGCACCCGCCAATAGGGCTGCGCCCTCATAAATTTGATAAAACGGGTTGGGCATTGCCACTAAGGTGTCGGGTTTGCCGCTGAGTAGGGCTTGGGCGACCGAAAACAATGCTTCTCTTGTGCCGTTTACCGGCAAAATGCCAAGTTCAGGGTCAACGGTTACGGAAAATCTGCGCGCCAACCACTCAGAGATTGAGGTTCGCAGCACTTCGCTTCCTTTCGTTGCCGGATAGGTGGCAAGGTGTTTGGTCAATGACTGAGGATTTGACAGCTCATCGATGACAAATTTGGGGGGGCTGTGCTTGGGTTCGCCAATTGAAAGAGAAATATGTGTCAGCTCACCGGTATGGCTAATGCCTTTGTGCAGAGCTCGAAGACGTTCAAAGGGGTAGGGCTGAAGCAAATCTAAGTGGGCGTTGAAAGACACAATATTCATTCAATTAATAAGGAAGTCCTACGATAGCTGGAATGCCCAACGAATACACGACCAACGAGTTGTTTAGTTAACTGTTTGTAGGTCTCGGTTATCAGTTGATTCTTAGCAGCTAGCGATTAGACCCCTGCTCCGCTGACACTAGAAAGTGTGTTCTCGCCCAAGCCCCCCCCCACTCCCCAAACCCATAGCGGCATCCAATTTTTGTCGCAATGCGTTCTCAAGATTATACAACTGGGCTTTATCAGTTATCGCCTTGCCTTCAGCGTCTGTGACAGCGAAAACGTCTTCGACACGCTCACCAAGCGTCGTAATTCGAGCCGACGACAATTCCAACTCCAGGTCGATAAGCAGCAGAGAAATATTAGCCAATAAACCCGGTCGGTCAGCGGCCAAAATATTAACTGTGGTCGTTAAGCCCTCGTCATCAGTTTCCATTGAAACTTCCGTCGGCCACGGTAGTTCACGGAGTTGGCGCGGCACTCGCCGGGTTGCACCGTCGGTTCTTGGAGAGGGTGCGACAAGGATAGCTTTAACTTTTTCTACAATCTCACTTCGCAGTTTCTTGTCCTGCTCTACTGGGGCACCATCTGCCGTTAGAACGGTAAAGGTATTAAATATCCGTCCCTTTACCGCTTTATTTATGTGTGCATCGACAACTGATAAATCCCATTGGTTTAGGCAAACTACCGTTGCAGCGAATGTTTTAGGTTTGTCTTCGGCCCAAATATAAAGTTGCGTGGCGCCTTCACCCAGATAGGTTAGGTCTGCTGGGGACATACTTACGAATGGGCCTTGCTGGTGGTCGTGCTTCAGTAGTTGGCGGGAAATATCGCTGATTTCATCAGTGCTATGGCGTAAGAAAAAATCATCGCCTAGGTTTCGCCATAACGTTCTGACTTTCTCTTCGCTGATAGTATTTTCTAGCCTGTCCAATGCGCTTTCTTGATAAGCGGCAATGGTTTCGTCGCGGTCCAGTGCGTCGCTTTTGCCCTGTCTCAGAGTTTTTCTGGTCTCGCTGTACAAATGGCGCATAAGACTTGCGCGCCAACTGTTCCAAAGGTTTGGGTTTGTTGCATTGATATCTGCCACGGTGAGGGCATACAGATAGTTCAGGCGCATTTCAGATTTCACGTTTTGAGCAAAAACCTGAATTACTTCTGGGTCGTAAATGTCTTGGTTTTGCGAAACGAAAGACATGTATAAATGCCGCTCAACCAACCAACAAACTAAATCCGTATCTGCTTGGTTTAAACCGTGTAGCTGGCAGAATTTCCTTGCATCAATAGAGCCAAGAGTTGAGTGGTCGCCGCCACGGCCTTTGCCAATATCATGAAACAATCCAGCTATATAAAGTAGTTCTAGCTTGGGTATTGTGTTGGAGCAATAGTGCGCTATTGGGAAGGTTTCCTCAGCCCATTTGTAACGGAATTTACGCATATTGCGTACTACCATCATTGTGTGGGCATCCACAGTATAAATGTGGAATAGGTCGTGTTGCATTTGACCAATGATTTGTTTGAACTCAGGAAGGTAACGTCCCAAGACCCCGTACTTGCGCATACGAATCAATTGCGTTACCACAGTGTAGGGCGCTTTGAGCAAATTCAAGAACAAGCGAGTGTTATCTGGATTTTTTCTGAAGTCGTCATCGATAAGTGTTAGGGATTCGCGCATCAATCGTATCGTAGAAACTCTCACTTGAATGTCTTCTTCACGCTGAGCCATTAATAAAAACATTTCCAAAAGCGCAGATGGGGAATCTTTGAACACATTATCATGCATAGCTTCGATGCGGTTATTGACTAACATAAAGCGTTCGTTAATTTGAGTTATTTTTTCGCGGTTCGCGCTTTCGACGGCTTCTTGGAAATTCTTAAGGAGAATGCCATTGACTTCGGTGAGGGCAAGTATGTGGCGATAGAAATGGTACATAAACACTTCCACGCCCATTTGACTGTCAGTGTCGACGAATCCAAGCCGTTGGGCGAGCTCTCTTTGTCTAGAAAAGTGTAGCTGGTCCTCTTTGCGGCCAGCAATTAGATGCAGCCCAAAGCGCACCCACCAAAGAAATCTTCGTCCTTCAATCAGCCATTTCCCCTCTTCTGCGGTGAGCACTTTCATTTCTACGAGCTGGCCAATATCAGTGGTGCCAAAGTTGCGGTTACAAATCCATAGCGCGGTGTGAATATCGCGCATGCCACCAGGCGAGGCTTTTACATTGGGTTCTAGGTTATAGTCAACGTCGTCAAATTGTCTGTGCCGTTCAATTTGCTCCCTGTGTTTAGCTTCAAAGAATTTTTCTGCGGGCCAGACTTTTTTCTTGGTCAGTGCCTCAGCAATAGCGATCTCTAAGGTTGCATCGCCGCCTAAAAGTCTGCGTTCGAACATGGCCGTAGCGACGGTGATATCCGCCTTGCACTCTTTTACACAAGAGGTGGTGTCGCGGACACTGTGTCCCACCTCTATGTTGAGATCAAAAACATTTTGTAGAAACAGTTCTATTGCCCGGCCGTGACTCTTCGGATCTTTAGCGACTACCAGTAGGTCAATATCCGACCCGGGGTGCAGTTCTTTACGTCCGTAGCCACCCACCGCAAAGAGGGCAATGTCTTTGCTTTCTGTAATCTGGTCGTGCCAAGCGTCAAGAATTAAGTTGTCCATGACTTCGGCAAGGTCGCTGACTAAGATCTCTACAGAGTCATTGTTCCAGTAGCGCTGAGCTATTTTGGCCTTTTCAGATTCTAATTTTTCCCGCCGCTGGGTAACTTTAGACGATAATGACATAGAATGATTACTGCTCTTCTTGCCTTAAAGTGAAAATTTCAAAGCCATCTTCGGTGACCATCAAAGTGTGCTCCCACTGAGCGGATAACTTATGGTCCTTCGTTACTGCGGTCCATTGGTCTGGCAGTATTTTGATATTGCGCTTGCCTGCATTAATCATGGGTTCAATGGTGAAACTCATGCCCTCTTGAAGGACGACGCCGGTCCCAGGACGGCCGTAATGCAGTACTTGTGGCTCATCGTGAAATACCTTGGCAATGCCATGACCACAGAACTCTCTCACAACACTAAATCTATTGGCTTCCGCGTGACTTTGTATTGCGTGGCCAATATCTCCCAAGCGTGCGCCGGGCTTAACCAATTCAATGCCTTTATACATGCATTCTTGAGTAATTTTGGACAAGCGTTTGGCCAGAATACTGGCCTCACCTGCAAAAAACATTTTGCTGGTGTCGCCGTGATAGCCATTTTTAATAACCGTGATATCGATATTCAGTGCATCGCCGTTTTTCAGCTTTTTTGCTGGCGACGGAATGCCGTGGCAAACCACGTGATTTACCGAAGTGCAAATGGATTTTGGGAAGGGCATCTGGCCGCCACCGCCGCCGTAATTAAGAGGCGCGGGTATGCAGTCTAATTCGTCGACAATAAAGTCATGACAAATCTGATTTAGCTGGTCGGTAGTGACACCCGGTTGGACATGTTCTCCAATCATTTCTAAAACTGATGCGGCGCATTTTCCTGCCTCGCGCATGCCTAGTATGTCTATTTCGGTCTCTACTTTTGCAACCATGCTAAAACTCGTTTCTTAAAGGAAGATGTTTGTGTTATAAACGCGCCGCGGTTAGCCATTTCGGTGAGATCGCTACAATTAGTGGCGTGGGTGGCAGTATAGCTGAACTCTAGCCGATTAAAAAATTTGTCTGATTCGTCACATGTGCCCGGGTGCTTTTGAGCTTGCTTGAAGGTTGGAACATGGGAATTAGGACAAACAAACTAACCCGGAGATAAAAAGATGACTGTAAGTATGCGTGACATGCTGGCTGCTGGTGTGCATTTTGGCCACCAGACCAGATTCTGGAATCCAAAAATGGCGCCCTTTATTTTTGGCGCTCGTAACAAGATTCACATCGTCAACCTTGAAAAAACCCTTCCTGCCTTTAACGAAGCCTTGATCGAAGTGCGTAATCTTGCATCAAAAGGTAAAAAAATTCTTTTTGTTGGTACCAAGCGCGCCGCTGCAAAGGTAATTGCCGAGCAAGCGAGCCGCGTGGGCATGCCTTACGTTGACCAACGCTGGTTGGGTGGCATGTTGACTAATTACAAAACTATCCGTCAGTCAATTAAGCGACTGCAAGATTTAGAAGTCCAAGCCGCCGACGGCACATTTGATCTACTTTCTAAGAAAGAAGCTCTGCAACGAACGCGGATGATGAATAAGCTGCAAAGCAGCCTCGGCGGCATTAAGAATATGGGTGGATTGCCTGATGTGATTTTTGTCATTGATGTACAGCACGAAAAAATTGCGATCACGGAAGCAAATAAGCTAGGTATTCCAGTGGTGGGCGTAGTGGATACAAACAGTGATCCAGCTGGCGTTGATTATGTCATTCCCGGCAACGACGATGCGATTAGAGCGATTCGCCTTTACGTTAGCGCAATGGCAGACGCAGTGGCGGAAGGTCAGGCGAACTCCTCGGCTACTGTAGATTTGAATGAATTTGTTGAAGTGGAGGAAGCGTCAGCGCCGGTCGCTGAAATTTCTGAAGCAGTAGCGGCAAGCGTGAATGAAGCCTTTGCGGCAGAAGACGAATTAAAAGCTGCTGAAGCAGCTAAAGAAGCTGCGGCTAGCAGCGATGCAGAAGCAAGCAAGGAGTAGGGATGGCCGTTTCAGCAGCACTGGTGAAAGAACTCAGAGAGCGTACTGGGCTTGGCATGATGGATTGTAAAAAAGCTTTAGCCGAAGTCGACGGCGATATGGAAAAAGCAATCGAGGAACTTCGTAAGAAAAGTTCTTTAAAGGCGGCCAAAAAGTCCGGGAGAATAACGGCCAATGGTCTGTTGGGCGTTAAATTTGCAGACGACGGCTCGAAAGCTGCGCTAGTGGAAATCAATATCGAGACTGACTTTGCAGCAAAGAACGATAAGTTCATTGCATTTGTCAGCAAGGTCGCAGAGGAGCTATACGGTTCAGCTGACGGTAGTTTGGAAAATATAGCCGCTGCGCTGAACGACGAAAGAGAAACTCTTGTTCAAGAAATTGGTGAAAACATCACCATCCGTCGCGGGCAAGTAATGCAGTCGCCTAAGGGTGGCCTTAGCTACTATATACATGGCGATCAACGTCGTGGTGCGCTGATTGAACTTTCTGCAGGGGCTGCAGACCTCGGGCGTGATTTGGCCATGCATGTTGTCGCTATCAACCCGATGGTCATTAATAGTGCGGACGTCGCAACCGAGACACTTGATAAAGAAAGAGAAATCTACCTTTCTCAAGCGCAAGACAGCGGCAAGCCTGAAGAAATCATTGTCAAAATGGTTGAAGGGCGAGTTAAGAAATATCTCGCTGAAGTGAGTTTGCTTGACCAACCTTTCGTCAAAGACGGCAATGTGAAAGTTGGCGCGCTTGTCAAGCAAGCTGGTGTTGAAGTGCAAGGCTTTTTGCGCTTTGAAGTAGGCGAAGGTATCGAAGTTGAAGAGCTAGATTTCGCCGCTGAAGTTGCAGCGCAGCTCGCCGAGAGTAAGTAGGTTTGCAAACTCTGTTGCTTAAGCTCAGTGGTGAAGCCCTTGGCGGAGCCTCAGGGTTGGGTATAGACCACACTGTGCTTGAGCACTATGCCAATGAGATTCGGTCAATAGTGGATCAAGGCATTGGTGTTGCAGTGGTCCTTGGTGGAGGCAATCTCTTCCGTGGGGCAAAGCTTTCCGAGGCCGGCATGGATAGGGTGGTAGGCGATCGAATGGGTATGCTTGCGACCATCATGAATGGTCTGGCTCTCGGGGATTTTTTACGCCGGAATAGCGTACCTTGTAGCGTTTTTAGTGCCTCGGCAATTGCTGGAGTGGTACAAGGTTATGATCGCGATCTGGCACTGGCTAAAATGCGCGGTGGACAGGTTGTTATAGTCACCGGCGGTACCGGGAACCCCTATTTTACGACTGATACTGCTGCTTGTCTGCGTGGAGTAGAGTTACAGGTTGATACGGTGCTAAAAGCGACGAACGTTGATGGAATCTACAGCAGTGATCCAAATAAAGACGTTTCTGCGATAAAGTTTGATACCGTTAGTTTTGACCAAGTGCTGGAAAAACAATTAGGGGTTATGGACTTAACAGCGATTGTCTTATGCAAAGAAAATAATATGCCTTTGGTGGTTTTTGATGCGTCGGTGAAAGGCGCGCTACTAGCCCTTACTGCCGGTCAAAGTATTGGCACCAAGGTAGTTCAATAAACTACTTCATTGAACTGGTTCAAGAGCAATACTCAGAGTCGGGCAAATTTGGTTTTGTCAGAACATGCGCCAAAATGTTAACTGAGATAGTGGCGAAGATTAAATAATAGTTGAGGGTTAATTGTGATTGATGAAATTCTTGAAGAAGCCAACGAGCGCATGGGCAAATCGATAGATGCGCTTAGAAATACTTTTGGCCGCATTCGCACAGGGCGAGCTAATCCAGCTCTATTAGAAGGTATATTCGTCGATTATTACGGCGTTAAAACGCCGCTAAACCAGGTAGCCTCCGTATCAGTAGAGGATGCTCGCACATTGTTACTAGCCCCTTGGGAACGCCCTCTAGTTGTAGAGATTGAAAAAGCTATATTGCGAAGTGATGTAGGCATCACGCCGGTGAATAACGGCGAAGTCATTAGAGTTCCGCTGCCTCCGTTAACCGAGGAAAATCGCCGCGCCTTGGCTAAACAGGCCAAAGCGGAAGCGGAAAATGGACGAATTTCCTTGAGAAATATTCGTCGAGACGCCATTGCTGATATTCGCGAACTGGTCAAAGAGAAAGAAGCTGCAGAAGACGAAGGCCGCAAGGGTGAAGAGCGGGTGCAGGCCTATACCGATACCCGTGTAGCTGAGATAGAGAAAGCGCTGTCCGAAAAAGAATCTGAGTTGATGGAAATTTAGAGCGACTGTAATAGGTACTGGCCCATGAGCTCTGATACTAAATCTTCTATCCCAGACCCGGGCAAAAAACTGGGACATGAAAGCGGCGTCGCGGTGGGTAGGTCGGGTAGTTGCCCAGGCCATATTGCTATAATCATGGACGGAAATAATCGCTGGGCGAAAAAACGTTTTCTCCCAGGCTCAGCCGGCCACAGAGCAGGAGCAAAGCTTCTGCGTCCCATCGCCGAAGCGTGCGTTGAGCACGGGGTGACCAATCTAACTGTATTCGCATTTAGCACTGAAAACTGGCATCGCCCGATGGGTGAAGTCAGTGTCTTGATGGATCTCATGCGTTACGTTATGAAAAACGATATCGAAGACCTCCATGTTAAGGGTGTGCGGTTGCGCATTATCGGTGACAGGAGCCATTTTGCACCTGACATTCGCTCGATGATGGCCCAATGCGAGGATCTAACTAAAAACAACATTGAGCTGAATATGTCCGTGGCCGTGAACTTTGGCGGTCGTTGGGATATCACTAAGGCAGCGAAAGCGTTAGCCCGAAAAGTTGAGCGAGGAGAGTTAACTGCTGACGCGATTAGCGAGGAGATGCTGGGTGCGCAGCTGTCTCTGAGCGAAGTCTCAGAGCCGGATTTGCTCATTCGCACTGGTGGTGATCACAGAGTGAGTAATTTTTTACTCTGGGATTTAGCCTACACCGAACTGTACTTCACAGACTTGTTCTGGCCCGAATTCGACGCTGAGCAGTTAAAAATTGCGATTGATGAGTATGCTGTTCGCCAACGTAGGTTTGGCAGACGCTAAGAACTATGTTGAGGAACCGAATCATTACCGCTCTCGCAATAGCATTCGTCACGTTGGCCGCTATATTTATGCTGCCTTTGTGGGGATTTTCTTTGTTTTTTTTAGCTGCAGCCGGCTTCGGAGTGTTTGAGTGGGGAGGGTTTGCCGGTCTAGAATCTTTAAGAGCGAAATTTATTTATACCGCGCTTTTTATACTTATGGCGGCGGCATTGTATCTGTTGAAAGAGCACTTTTCGGACTTTATCCTTTTGGTCGGAATCCTTTGGATGTTCGCTATTGCCAGTATTTTACTTTATCCCACAGGTGAATTTTTATACAAAAATCAATGGTTTGTAGGCGTGCTGGGCTTGGTGATTATGCTCGGTGCTTGGGTGAGCTTAAACATGTTGCGAGCCCATGAGCAAGGCGCCTTATGGTTGGTTTGGCTGTTCGTTTTAACTACGTCTGCGGATGTGGGGGCCTATTTTGTTGGCAAGGCATTTGGTAAAAATCGCCTGGCGACCGAGTTAAGCCCGGGCAAAACCTGGGAGGGCGCGCTTGGTGGATGTATTATTGCAACATTGATTTGCACACCGGTCCTCGTGTTTTGGCAGTCTTATTCTTTGCTCAGCGCGCTATTGTTAACTGTGGTGCTGGTTTGCGTCTCCGTGTTTGGTGATTTATTCGAAAGTCTACTGAAAAGAGTTTCGGGAGTAAAAGATTCAGGCACTATTCTTCCTGGGCACGGCGGAGTTTTAGACCGTATAGATTCAGTAATAGCAGTCTTACCTTTACTTACTTGGGTCATTATTTGATGGAATTTTTGCTGTATCCCCTGGCGTTTTTTCTGCTTTTAGGTGTTTTGGTTGCGTTTCATGAGTACGGGCATTTTGTCGTTGCACGTATGTCTGGTGTGCACGTCCTACGTTTTTCAATTGGCTTTGGCAAACCGCTGTTTAGTTGGGTGGATTCAAAAGGTACGGTATTTACTTTAGCGATGATTCCATTGGGCGGCTTCGTGAGTATGTATGACGAGCGTGATCCATTGACGGACCTTGCCGCTAGTCCCGAGTTAGAGGGCGCAGTGGGTTACACCTCTTTAACAGCCTATTGGCGAATAGCGATCGCTTTGGCAGGACCGTTTGCAAACTTCCTGCTCGCAGTATTGATCTATTGGCTGCTTTTTTTTGCTGGCAGTGTGCAGTTCGCGCCTATGTCTACTGCGCCAGGCGACGGCTCTTTGTTGCAACGCAGTGGCATAGATAGCGCCGTACAGATTTTGCGTGTAGACGAAGCGCAGGTAACAGGTTGGCAAGATATTGCTTTGGCGTTGACTAAGCGTTTAGGAGATTCCGGGGATCTTAAGCTAGCAGTAGTTGAATTAGAAAGCGGTATTGAACAAGAGATTGTCGTGCCGTTGTCTGATTGGTTAAAGGGCGAGGATGATCCTGATATTTTCGGTTCTTTAGGCCTTATGCCAAGCATATTGCCGGTAATAGGGCGGGTTGTAGAGGGCTCCCAAGCGGAGCGTGCAGGGCTAGAGAAGGGCGACTGGATAGTCGCTGTAGATAGCGAGCCAGTGACCTATTGGTCGGATTGGGTGCGGGAAATAGAGCGCTCGCCCAATAAATCACTGGTTCTCTCTCTCTTTCGTTCAGGTATTTTTTACGAGTTACGTGCCACTCCAGATGTAAGAACGGTTGAAGTCATAGCCAGTCTGCAAGAAGGCGCTGAAAATTCTGCTCCCAACGAAATTGAGCAAGGGTTTTTGGGTGTAGGCCCAGTAGTGATAGAGGTAGAATTCCCGCTTGGCGAAGCCTTACAGAAGGGCGTCGACGAGACCTTGGGTAAAACATCGATGACATTTTCGATGATCACTAAAATGTTTACAGGGGCGGTATCTGCAAATACATTGGTCGGTCCCGTAGGGATCGCAAAAATAGCGGGGCAATCGGCTAAATCAGGCTGGCGTACGTTTTTTGGCATTATGGCGCTGATGAGTATTTCGCTAGCGGTTTTGAACTTATTGCCTATACCGATGTTAGACGGGGGGCACGTTGTCTTTATTTTGGCTGAAATTATTATGGGTAAGCCTGTTTCTGATGGCTTTCAATCAGCAGCTCTACAAGGGGGCCTTTTTCTTGTGGCGCTGATGTTTATCTTCGTAACATTTAATGATCTGTCTAGGTTGATCTAAAACGCGCCAACCCATTTAAGCGTGGCGTAATTGAAAGTATTCGGGGTCATTTAAGGTGATCCCCATTGAAGAGGGTAAAATGAGAATCAATAAATTTCAGAGCCGGTTGCTGTCACTGGTGACCCTGAGCTTTGCTTTTGTAATGACACCCTCTTTATCAGGGGCTGCGGAAGATACTCAGCAAACTCCGACTCTCGAGGATTCGTTTGTTGTCAGTGATATACGCCTGCAAGGATTGCAACGAGTTTCTTCGGGCACCGTATTTAACCTAATTTCCCTGAGTGTTGGCGACTCTGTTGATTCGCTGGCCATACGAAATTTAATGCGCACACTATTTAGTTCTGGCTTTTTTAAAGATATTCAACTCGCAAGAGATGGCAGAGTCTTGATTGTGACTGTAGTAGAGCGACCAGCCATTGAATCGATAGAGCTAGATGGTAATAAAGCCATTGAAAGCGATGCATTGCTTGAGGGCCTTGCCGATCAAGGTCTGGAGGAGGGTGAAATTTTTAAGCAAGTAACGCTAGAACGTATGGGTTTAGAGCTAGAGCGTCAATATGTTGCTCAAGGCCGTTATAGCGCGGCTATCGAAACGGAAATCGAAGAGCTGCCACGTAATCGGGTCAATATCAAAATTGATATTGAAGAAGGTAAAAGTTCGGGCATTCGCCATTTAAATATTGTCGGCGCTGAGGTTTTTAAGCAAAGCCAATTACTAGACATTATTGAGCTCAAGCATCCTAGCTTGACCTCGTTTTACAAAAATGATGACAAGTACGCCAGAGAAAAACTGTCTGGAGACCTGGAGACGTTAGAGGCGTTCTACAAGGATCAGGGGTATGCAGACTTCGACATTACGTCAACGCAGGTAAGTATCACGCCGGATCGCCAACAGGTTTATATATCTATAGCCATTAACGAAGGCGAGACGTACACCGTAGACGAAGTCAATTTGGTCGGCGAACTTGGTGATGTAAAAGCGGAAGATTTAGAAAGTCTGATTATTGTTCAAAAGGGGCAAAAGTTTTCACAGGCGCTGATTACCGCCACAGAAGAGCGCCTTACAACGGCGTTGGGCAATGGTGGTTTTACTTTTGCGACAGCCAGCGGCGTGCCCAAGCTGAACGATGACGGCACTGCTGACGTTGAGTTTTTTGTTGACGCCGGCAAACGCGCATACGTCCGACGTATTACCTTCAACGGCAATCAGGTTACTCAAGATGAAGTGTTGCGCCGGGAATCTAGACAAATGGAAAGTGCCTGGGCATCAAGCGCGCAAATTGATCTTACTAAAGTTCGTTTAGAACGTTTGGGGTTTTTCAAGGGTGTAGAAGTAGAAACCCCGCAGGTTGCAGGCAGTGACGATCAGATTGATGTGAATTTTTCAGTAGAAGAGCAACCATCTGGATCAATTTCCGGCACATTGGCTTACTCTCAAGGTTACGGTTTAATAATTGGCGGCAATTATCAACAATCGAATATCCAGGGCAGCGGCAATAGTTTTAATACTGGGGTCAACCTCTCTAAATACCAGAAGTCCGTAAACGTAGGGTATTTTGACCCATATTTTACTCTTGACGGCATAAGCCGAGGATTCAACCTGTTTTTTAGACGGTTGGATTATGATGAGAGATTTATCGCTCGTTATAGCACCGACTCCTTCGGTGCTGGTGTGAATTTTGGTTTTCCTATTGGTGAAACCCAACGGATAAACTTTGGTGTTTCCGCCGAGCATACAAAACTGACGTCGGGCTATGCTGCTGCTCAAGAAATTGCTCGCTTTGTTGATGACAACGGTCAAAAAGCTTTCTTTCTGAAAGGTAATCTTTCTTGGACCCGCTCTACTTTAAACAGAGGTGTTTTTGCCGATAGAGGCTCTTCTCAATCTCTCGCTTTGGAGACTACAGTCCCGGGAAGCGATCTTGAGTTTTATAAATTGACCTATGCAGGCGAACGTTATTTTCCCGTAACGAAAAGTTGGACACTGAAGCTTCGAACCGAATTGGGTTTTGGTGGAGCTTATGGAAATACCAGCTCCTTGCCATTTTACGAACATTTTTATGCCGGTGGTTTTGGTTCAATTCGTGGTTTTGAGGATTCGACATTAGGGCCGCGTAGCACGAACCCTCTTGATCAGAATGGACAGCCGATATTTTATCGACAAAACGGAGACAGTGGAGAATATGGTCAACCTTTTGGAGGGAACCTGTTAGTCGAATTTTCAGCCGAGTTGATTTTCCCATTGCCATTTGTTGAGGATAACCGTCAGTTTAGACCGGCATTCTTTTTTGATGCCGGTAACGTATTTAACACCGATTGTCTAAGTTTTAACGCCGATGTCGTGAACGGTCCCAGTGGCAAATGCTTTGGTTTCGATCAAGATGATTTGCGTTACTCGCTTGGCTTTGGTATGAGCTGGTTAAGCGGTTTTGGTCCGTTGACATTCAGTGTAGCTAAGCCGTTCCAAACTCAAGATTTTGATCAAGAAGAGAGCTTTCAGTTTGAACTTGGACGTACTTTCTAGGTTAGAATGAACGCTCGAGTAGTGGATAATGAGCAACTCTCAAATAGTTAACAAACTTATTCCTTAGGAGGGAACTATGTTTAACAAATTAGCAATGGCTTTACTGGTAACAGCAATTATGGCTGCGCCATCCGTATATGCGGAGATGAAAATTGTGGTTTTAGATCCAGCTAGAGCGATTGCAGGAAGCGATGAAGGTAAGTTGCTGTTAGCAAATTTAGAAAGCGAACTGAAAGAAGATCAAGATAAATTAGTGGCAAGCGTAGAAGCATTTCAGGCCTTGCAAGCAAAAATGCAAAAAGATGGCGAAGTTATGAGCGACTCTGACAAGCGTAAAACGGTAAAAGAACTTGAAAGCATGCAGGTTGATATTCAATTTGCTCAGCAAAAGCTTCAAAAAGAAGCCCAGGACAGACAGCAAGAAATTCTGCAATCTTTAGCGCCGCAATTTCAGAAGGTGCGAGATGATCTTATTCAAATAGATCAGATAGATATGATTGTTAATCCAAACGTTCTCCAATACGCGAACGCTAAGCATGACATCACGAAAAGAGTGACAGAAAAGATGAACGAGCAAAGTAAATAACTCAGCGGTTAACCTGGGGCCTCCTCTATAACAATTAGGGGCGGGTAAGGGTGACCGTCCCCATATGCTCAAATGAAGACAACTCTTGTTGAAATCGCTAATCGCATAGGGGCCGATATTGTCGGCCCTTTTGGTATGAGTGAAGAAAACTTTGATGCGCGGGTCATCTCAGGCTTGGGCAGTCTTGGAACGGCTCAAGCTGGGGACTTAAGTCACCTTTCTAGTCCTAGTTACCGCGATCAACTGGCATCAACGGATGCATCAGCGGTTATCCTCAGCGCTGAATATGTCGCCGAATGTCCTGCCGTCTGTCTTGTGGTAGATCAGCCGTATTTGGCTTTTGCCCGTGCATCCCAACTGTTTCACATCGAAGAACCCATGGCTTTGGGGATTCATTCCAGTGCAGTAATAGACCCTCTAGCTCATCTTGCAGACGATGTAAGTATCGGCCCCAATGTGGTTATTGGCGCTCATTGTCAAATCGGTAGCAACGTTCAAATCCATGCTAATACCACCATCGCTAGTCATAGCAACATTGGTGACGGTGGCCTGATTATGAGTAATGTCAGTGTTTATCGAAACGTAGTTATAGGCGAGCGCTGCATTATTCATAGTGGTGTCGTTCTCGGCGCTGCTGGATTTGGTTTTACACCCAACGCCCAAGGCCAATATGAAACCATTGCGCAAATCGGTGGTTTACAGATTGGTAATGACGTTTCTATTGGAGCGGCAACCGCCATTGATTGCGGGGCGATAGAAGACACCATTATCGGTGATGGGGTGAAAATTGATAATCAAGTTCAGATAGGTCATAACTGCCGTATTGGTGACCATACGATAATTTGCGGTGGCGCTGGCATGGCTGGCAGCACCACAATTGGTAAGCACTGTGTACTTGCGGGTGGCTGCGGGATCGCAGGCAGTAGCCCAATAACGCTATGTGATGGCGTAGTGGTCAGCGTGAAAACGACAATAAGCCAATCTATAGACAAGCCTGGAACGTATTCCGGAGCCATTGTTGCTAGTGAACACAAGCAGTGGCTGCGCAATGCATTACGGTTCAATAACCTCGGGCAGCTTTTTGTTCGAGTTAAAAAGTTAGAAAATGAGAGAGCTGATGAGCCAAGTTAAAACGATTACCGAACTGTTCGACTACCTTCCTCACAGGTATCCGTTTTTGCTCTTGGACAGAGTCACCGAGTTAACGCAGGGCGAGTCAATTAAAGGCTTTAAAAACGTGACCGTAAACGAAGAGATGTTTAACGGACATTTTCCTGGTCAGCCGATTATGCCCGGAGTACTGATTTTAGAATCTATGGCACAAATTTCCGGTGTTTTAGCTTTTGAAAGCCGAGGTGGCAGGCCCGCAGATGGAACAAACTATTTATTTGGCGGAGTAGAGAAAGCTAGATTTCGCCGCCAGGTCATACCCGGAGACCGCTTAGAGATACACAGTTCAATCTTGGCTGAGCGCAAAATGATGATAAAATTTGACTGCACAGCCTTCGTTGACGGCCAGCTCGCCTGTTCCGCCACGCTCTCAATTGTAGAGCAAAAGTTGTGATAGATGAGCGCGCCATTGTAGACAGCTCTGTAGTTGTCGGGGAAAACGTCAGCATTGGTCCTTGGACCATCATTGGGCCCAATGTGGTTTTGGGTGATAACGTTCAAATTGCTTCTAGTGCTGTAGTTAAAGGGCCGTGCCTCATTGGCGCAGGCGTGAAAATCTACCAGTTCGCTACAGTAGGCGAAGATACTCCGGCCCTAGCCTACGCAGGGGAGCACTCGGAGTTGATCATCGGCGCTAACACGATAATCAGAGAAGGTGTCACCATACACAGAGGTATGGCTGCTGGCGGCATCAGTAAAACGGTAGTTGGCGCAAATTGCCTACTGATGGCCTATGTCCACATTGGCCACGACTGTATTGTTGGCGACAACGTTATTATGGCTAATAACGCCTCTCTCTCCGGGCATGTTGTGGTAGGTGACTACGCCAATTTTGGTGGTTATGCAGGTATACCGCAGTTTCGTCAAATCGGTGCATATACCCATATAGCGGGAATGAGTTTGGTGACTAAAGACGTGCCTGCTTTCATGACAGTCGCGGGTAACCCCGCCAACGCGATAGGGCTCAATCTTGAGGGCATTAAACGACGGGGTTTCTCTGATGAAGCGATTCAGGCAGTTAAATCAGCCCACAGAGTAGTTTATCGGAGCGGCAAAAAGCTAAAGGAGGCGATTTTTGAGTTAGACTATGCTCGCAAATTACATCCAGAAGTTGATGTTTTTGTGAAATCTCTAGAGTCTTCTGATAAGGGAATTATTCGCGGCAG
>CAJWNY010000011.1 GCA_913043815.1 uncultured Gammaproteobacteria bacterium | reverse complement strand
TTATAGGATACATAATGCCCAAGGTTCTGATTTCCGGAGCGAGTGGATTCATCGCCGGTCACTGCATTCTTGAGATGCTTAGTCATGGATACGAGGTGCGCGGTACGCTCCGCGATTCAGCGCGCGGAGAAGCGATCAAAGCCATATTGGCAGACTATACAGATCGCATCGACGCTCTCGAATTCGTTTCAGCTGATTTAATGAATGAGGCAAGTTGGGTAGAAGCTGCTCGCGGTTGCGACAGTATTTTGCACGTGGCCTCTCCAGTGCCCGTAGTTCAGCCGGAAGATGAGGACGATGTCATCGTTCCCGCAAAAACAGGCACAATCAATGTACTCAAAGCGGCAACTGCCAGTGGAATCAAGCGGGTGGTACTTACTTCGTCTGTGGCGGCTGTCACGTCTGGTAGCAGGGATAGCGGCACTTTCACCGATCAGGATTGGACAGATCTCTCTCGCAATGACTTGTCACCCTACGTTAAGAGCAAAACCGTCGCCGAAAGAGCCGCTTGGGAATATGCGAAACAACATGATCTAGAGTTGGTTGCCATAAACCCGGCGCTCGTACTAGGGCCAGCATTAGAGGCAGATTATGGTAGCTCGTTAGAGGCACTCTACCTCCTTATGAGAGGGTCCTATCCAATTTTGCCGAAACTTGGTTTTGAGATAGTTGATGTGCGAGATGTGGCCATTCTCCACAGGCTGGTGCTAGAAACGCCCGAAGCGGCGGGAAACCGTTATATGTGCGCCAACGGTTTCCGCTGGTTTGTGGATATCGCTAAGACTATAAAAACTGAACATCCACGTCTAAAAATCCCAACTCAAGAAATGCCTAACTTAGTGGCAAAAATCGCCGGAGTTTTTCTAAAGGAAATTAAACAATTTCTCCCTGATCTCGGACGAGTTAAGGCGATTGATAATTCACCGGCGCTGGCTATAGGCTGGCAACCTCGGGACGCCGACATCGCTATTAGGGACGGTGCGCAGAGTTTGATTGACCTAAAAGTCGTTTAGGAAGGTGAGTGTATTTTGCCGCCTGTAATTCAGCTGCTCGCAAGTCTTGCTTCTAAGCTTGGCCAACATGGCAAAAGCGATAATTTGCTGGCGCCGTTTCTCAAATGAGCATTGAAGTTATGCACTCAGCACCACAAAAATCATTTTTGCAACTTTGTGTCGAACAGAGTTAAAAGCCGCTTTTCGCCCTAAGCCTTGTGATATGCGTTAGTCGCGTATAAGACTTTTCTCTTGCTAAACTTTGCTGTACCAAATTATGTTTCGAGAGATATAGTCAAGTGGATCAGATTGAAAGATATCTGACCCCATATGTCTATAAAGGAGAAAACCATGCCTATCCAAGTAATCGTTCCAGAATCTGCGCGTAAAACTTACGACAACTGGCATTTTGCGCCGGCCGTGCAGCACGACGATCTTATCTTTTTCTCAGGTGTTGTCGGAAGTGGAGATTCAGCAGAAGAGGAATTTAGAAACGCGTGGGTATCGCTTGGTGAAACTCTAAAAGCGGCCGGTGTTGGTTATCAAGATATAATAGACACGACGATATACATGGTAGAGCTGCAGAAAAATACTGCCGCTATGGCCAAGGCAAAAGATGAATTTATCAAAGAGCCTTATCCAGCATCTACTTGGATAGGTATAACTGAGTTGGTTATTCCTGGAGCGCTTGCAGAGATTAAAGTGATAGCGCGCAAGCTCAAATAGTTTGCCGCAGGAAGAGTTCGCCAACGTATTTCTACAGGCCTAAAGGATGCTTATCAGGCTAATAGGGCAGTGTGGTGACTTAGTTAGACACCACCTCTTTATGCGCCTCTGTCCGCTTACTTGATCAGCCTGTGGAAACTTCCTTCAGTAGATTCTTAGTGATCTAGCTACTTACTACGCCGGCGGTTTGCTGGTGGGTTCACCTAGTTCCCTGAATATTCCGTTACGTCGCCAAAAAACAGATGATGCATTAGTAAGCTATTTATATTGATCTTGGGCGTATTTATGAGGGGAAGGAATTGAGTTGCCGGTGCGAAATTTTCCCTCAATCGCTTGTATAAGTCTGTATTTCTTCTCAACCTAACTGATGAGATTAGAGCAACGGTAATTTTGGGCGCGCCGATTGCTGATTATTTAATCGCTAATGCTCCCGCTCATGGCTTTATCGCTTTTAATAGGCATAGCAAATGAAATGCTTCGATGGATACTCTCTCAAGTTCTGCCTACAACCGACATTCCCAAAGAGCGAGGTGGCCTCGGAGTCTTAGCACGAGAACTGCTCCACCGCTAACTTCTAGATATTGCTCTTGTCCTGCAACCCGGAGTACCTATTTGAATGAGCTAACCGATATCTATTTTTATTGTCTCAGCGGAGCGGTTCAAGATTCTTTCAGGTGGTAGAATTTCCTGTTCCCCGGTTTCGTTAAAAGGATCACTGTAATAGCCCAAGGCATACTCGCCTTGCGTATAACCTAGCAAGTCTTGTAGCACGTGATCGAAATCCTTTGCTATGCCTGGCGGACAAGAAAGATATTGGTTCTCTTCTTGACGCAACCAGCCCAAACAGTAGGTCAAATTTAGGCCCATGCGTATTATTTTAGAAGTATTTGCTCCTCCGCCGTGCAGAATGCTTCCAGTATAGAAAAATACCGAACCCTTTGTCATTTCGGCCTGACAAATTTCTTCTGGTTTTGGCTTGCGGCTCCATGACCATTTATGACTGCCAGGCACACACTGAGTAGCGCCATTTTCAGAATTAAAGTCTGTCAGCGCCCATATAGTACTTAGCTGAGGCTCAATTTCTTTAGGTAGATATTTACCCCATGCATAGCGATCTCTATGAATTTCTTGCGCCGCACCACCAGGATTAATTTGGATAACTTGTGTGAGGTGCAAAATAATTTTACGCGTGTAGCGGCTCAAAAATTTGTTTGCAGTCGCCAGGGCTAGTTCGTCCACAATTAAATTTCTGCACGCGGCAGAACGAGCAGCCAATGCGCCTGTGCGCTTAGTTGACTTACCCATAAAATCATCTTTTCCCATGGGCGTTCTATTTACAAAAGGTAAGACCTCTGCATTTAGCTTATCAACATCATTTCTGCTAAGTAGATTTTTAACGATAACAGCCCCGTTCTCCTCAAGCTCTGCTAAGACTTGATCCGGACTTGCATTATTCGGCAACGTATTAAGTGGCATCGGGACCTCTCATCCTGGACATTTCTCAAGACATTAGCGCAAGAGAGATGTAGAGGGCAACCACTGCAGATTGGTTCGGCCCGCTTGCTAAACTGGTGAAGTCCTGCTCCTGCGTAAGCCTGTGCAATGTATTTGATCTTGCTGGTAATAGCTCAAGAGATTTCTGCAACTAAGGATTCGTATTTAGTCTGGTGGACATTCGGCGATGATGCCGGTGTCCACCAGATTTTGGGTTTGCTGTGTCGTATATCCAAGCCAATCCTGCAGAATACTCTGGCTGTGTGCGCCCAAAGGCGGACAAGGTGTCCATTGTCCGGAGGACAAGCCTTTCATGTGTATTGGATTTCCAGGCACCCGTGTGTTCTGGCGCTCTAACGGCACGAAAAAATCTCGGTTTTCAGCGTGAGGTTCTGCCAACATATCTGGTGCAGAGGCCACCGGCCCTGCGGCAATGCCGACATTTTGTAATTGCTCTGCGACTATGTCTTTATCTAGATGCACAGTCCACTTGCTAATCATTTCATCAATATCTGCGGCGTGTAATTGGCGATTTGCCAGATCCCATTGGGGGTCAAAATCTGCGCCGATCAGAGTTAAAAGGCTTTGCCAGTCTTTATCTTCTTGGCAGGCGATAGCGACCCAGTCTGCATCGTCCCCTAGGCCCCGAGTGAGACAAGGATATACTCCGTGGGGCGACATTGTCGGATGTGCATTGCCATAGGGCTGTAGTTTGCCACCTAATTGATGCTCGATGATCCAAGGCCCGTTAAAGACAATGCCAGCCTCATGCAGTGACATTTCGACGTATGCGCCACACCCGGTTTCTTCGCGTTCCCGCAGAGCAGTTAATAGGGCGGTAGTAGCAGTTGTTGCTGCAATGGGATCCATTAGTGCCATCGCAGTATTACGTGGCTCCTGCAGGCTGTAGCCGAGCATTTGAGATAGCCCTGTCATTGGTTCTACCGTTGGGCCAAAGGCGACCCAATCTTTATACGGACCGTAGGTGCCATACCCCGGCATAGTGATGTAAATCAAGCTAGGGTTGTGTTCACTCAGGACGTCATAACCCAGCTCCATAGAAGGCATTGCTCGCGCGCTAAAGTTCTCAATAACCACGTCGGCCAGCGCGACTAATTTTAGGAACAGATCTCGGCCTTCAGTTCGTTTCAAATCTAGGCTAACGCTTTGGGCATTTCTAGCTAATTTAACGAAGGCCGCGTTGTTATTCCATGGCTCCTCGCCCGGCGTTCCGCCAATCCAGCCGGCTAATGGCTCCACACTTGCGACTTTCATCCCTCGTCCTAAAGATCGTTCTATTTTAACTACTTGAGCGCCCAGGTCACTGAATATACGGGTTGCTAAAGGTCCAGCCCAAACATGGGTCAGGTCAAGGATACGTATTCCGTTTAGTGGTCCATTCACCATTGTGGAATCACTCACCGGACAAGTCCTTGTAGGAGATTATTTCCTGCATCTCAAATAGTGGTTGGGGCCTTTGATTAATGCGGTAGCCAAGGCTGGGAGAGGTAAAAAGTTGTTGGTCCAGAGCTTTCACTTGTTGCCAGTAATCTCGTTCTGCAAGGTGTTCGTCCGATAAAACTTCGCCAAAGGTTTGTACGACACCTGCGGGGATTCGAGCCGCCGTTGCTCTCTTTCGGATCTCGCTCTTCGATAAGGGCAATAAGGCAGCGCCAACTAATTCATGCAAAGCGTCGCGGTTATGCATGCGCAGGTCGTTGTTAGAGAAACGTGGATCAATGATTAATTCAGGTAGACCTACAAAAACCGTCATTTCGTCCCAGAATGTTGGCACTGTATTGATGTAAACCCAGCCATCTGCGCACGGGAATAAATTGCTGGGCACTACCCAATAAAAATCGGAGCCATGGCGAGATCGGACTTTGCCGGCGCAACTCCACATAACGGTTGTGAATTGGCTTAGTGCAAGGAGTGACTCGTACATGCTGACATCTATTTGATTAGATACTCTCGAAAACCTACAAGCATTAGCGGCGGTGAACGCAAATTGCGCGGTCTGAAATTCCACGTAATGACCCGGCAGCGAAAGAGGTGCTCGGCCGGCATCACCAATTATCTGACTATAGCCTCCCATGGCTAGCAAGGTGTGTGGTGTGGCTCGCCAGTTTCGTTTTGGGCCACTCAGGCCAAAGGGCGTTATAACTACTTTTATGGGAGTAGACCACTGCTCGAATCCGTAGGCGGTGGCTTCATCTGCAGAAGCGGCCTCTAAAATAACGATGTCTGCATTTGATGCCAGTTCCGCTAAGTCCTTATGATCTATTTGGACTTGTTTTTTCCCGGCATGTAAAAATAGCGACATTGCAGTACTGCTCGCCCAAGCCGGCGGTTGATGGGTTTCGATCCGTGTTACTTGGTGGCTATTTTGCACAAATAACCTGCCACAAAATCCGGCGCTGAAGCCTCCTATTTCTAACACTTTATCCATAAATCCATTGCTCCAACGTTAGAGGGATAGGGCGTCGCCGACAGGGCACTGGCGAGTTGTTGGGATTAGTTTGGGGGCCTTCCCACTTTTCCGCTATGCTTTCAGCATTTGCTTTATCTGCCAAGCAGAAGGATTCTGCAAGCCCGGCCGCTTTATAGACAAATCCTTTGAGCTTGCCGGCTATTAAAATTTTTTAATACATGCAAAGTAATTATCCATTAACGGTAATACAGATTCTTGAGTTCTAACGACCTTCTAATGTTATCGAACTCGATCTACAGCTAATTCACTCTCCGTGACTCGCGCAAAAAAGCTGCCGCCGAATACCAACGCCTCATCATTGAAATCATAGTTTGGATTATGTAGCGCGTTGCTTTGCTCACCATTACCAATTACTAAATAACAACCTGGAACTTGCTCTGTCATAAAAGAGAAATCTTCAGAACCAGTGCCCGGATCGCCTGTTCTATAGACGTTATTTTCGCCAACTAGGTCGTTACAGATGCCTGCGGCAAAATTTGTCGCTGGTTCATCGTTTACGACGGGGTGGAATGGCACTTCGAAAATAAGGTTTGCGCTGGCACCGTGAGCAGATGCGATACCTTGTGAAAGTGCATTGAGGTGTGATTCTAGTTCCTTCATTTTTTCCATTGAGAAAGTTCTGATAGTTCCAGACAAGCGTGCTGAGTCAGGGATGACATTATAAGCATCGCCAGCGTGAATTTTCGTAACCGATAATACGACGCTTTCGTTTGGGGCAGTGCTTCTCGATATTAATGTTTGTAAGGCACTAACGACTTCTGCAGCGATTGGTATCGGGTCAATTGCTAGGTGAGGAAAAGCCCCATGTCCACCTTTGCCTTTGATATCAATGTCGAAGAACGCGCCAGCCGCCGTGCGTACTCCAGGAACAGCAGAAAATTTTCCAACAGGCAAGCCAGGGCCGTTGTGCATCGCGTATATACGGTCACAGGGGAATTTTTCGAATAAGCCATCTTTGATCATGGCCCTAGCTCCGCCAAGACCTTCTTCTGCGGGTTGAAAAATAAAGTTCACTTGCCCCTGAAAATTTCGCGTCTCCGCTAGATATTTTGCTGCTGCGAGTAACATTACGGTATGGCCATCGTGCCCACAGGCATGCATTGTACCCTCAGATTTTGAGCAATGATCAAACTGATTTTTTTCGTGGATAGGCAGCGCATCCATATCTGCCCGAAGACCAATGGAGTTTGTTTCGTTTCCTTCTCGTAAAACGCCAACTAAGCCTGTTTTGCCGATTCCTCTATGTACTTGTATTCCAAACTCAGTGAGCTTTTCTGCGACAAAGTCGGAAGTTCTATTTTCTGCAAAGCCAAGTTCTGGGTGCGCATGTATGTTTCTTCGCCAAACGCTTAACTCTGCCTCCATCTCAACAATTTCGTGCACCAGTTCCATTGTCTCTCTCCTCAAGTGTTCTATTAATAATAGCCCCTAGTTCTGGATGATTGCTATATTTACTCTAGGCAACTAATACGGATTTGATTGCCTCGTATTAGGGACCTTTATTAGTATTGTTAGTAAGAGCAGTTGGTGAGCGTGTTAAAAAGTTTTGAAAATATTTGGCAGCCAAAGTTTAGGTCAGGCTACGCGGAGGTTTTGGCCAGTATTGAGCGATTAATTCGGACATTGGGTAAGACATCGATAAAATTCTCAAAGCCACAGCTTCGGCCCTCAACCATGTGGATGCGTTATATAGAAAACTGCTCTGTCTAGAACTATCTTAAAGAAGGTATTGACCGGATTAGGTGGGCGTCCAATTCAGAAAAGGTCCCTAAATTGAAAAGTGGACGTTAGATCTAGTATCAATCTAGTATGAGTGGGTTACTCAAGAAATCATTAGTAACTGATATTTTAGGGGAATTCTGTGGAAAAAAAAACGGTCTCTTATGCTACTAAACTAGCGTTCGGAATTGGAGCTACAGGCGAAGCAGCTACTAACTGGATTTTTAACGCGCTTACGTTCTTTTTTTATAATCAGATACTCGGGCTGTCAGGAACTCTCACAGCAGCTGCGGTTACTATAGGTATCGCATCGGATGCGATCACGGATCCCTTGATGGGTTCTATATCCGACCGATGGCGCTCTAAGTTGGGGCGACGACACCCCTTTATGTTCGCGGCGCCTCTCCCTCTCGTGATTACGATATACCTTATTTTCAATCCTCCAGCAGATATCCAGGGTATCGAATTATTTCTTTGGTTTACTGTGTTTTTGGTTTTGATGAGAATTTGCTCGACATTATTTGCGGTCCCTCATTTGGCTATGGGAGCTGAGCTGAGCAGTGAATATATCGAACGTACTCGGATAATGAGCTACAACAATGTATTTACTTACATTGGCGTAATCATTATGCACTGCGCAGTTTGGTTTGTCGTTTTTCCCAGTTTCGATAATGGCAGAATGACCCAGGAGGCGTACAACCCAGTTGTTTATTTTTGTATATCTCTCGTTATGATTTGCATGCTTTTGTCAGCTTATGCGACACGCAACCAGATACAGAAAATGGCTCAAGCACCGGATGATTTACCGCCATTTAGTTTAAAGCAATTATTTGCTGATATTTTTAAAACGTTTGGTAATAAAAATTATCGTTACCTCTTACTTGGTCTTTTTTCGCTTTCGATAACAATTGGAACTCACGAAACGTTAAGTCTTTATATGGCAACATTTTACTGGGAATTTACCGACGAGCAGATTGGATGGTTGATACTTGGGAATGTTTTTGGCTACGCGATTGGCTTCGCAGCAACTGCAAAAGTGCATCAGATTATAGAGAAACGTTGGGCTATTATTCTGGGTGCGGCGGGGCTTAGTATTGCTTGGTCTTCCGCAGTAACACTGCGCCTTTTCGATTTAGCGCCTGCAAACACTACCTGGACTTTAGTTAGCTTTGTTGTCCTTTTCGGCATTATTGCTTCTGCTTGCGGTTCTGTTCTCAATATCAGTGTAATGTCCGCCCTAGCGGATATTGCAGATGAGCATGAAGCAGAAACAGGGCGCAGGCAGGAGGGTATATTTTATTCCGCCAGAACCTTTTTTGCGAAAGTGACCAACGGTATTGGTCATGTTGTTGCGGGTATAGCGCTAGACATAATTGAATTCCCTCAGGGCGTAGCCGCCAGCGAAATACACCCAGACAAAATATACGCTCTAGGCATAATAGATGGTCCATTTGCTATGATTTGGGGATTAATTGCAGCTGCTTTGTACGGAGGCTATAAGTTAGATCAGAAAAGACATGCCGAAATTAGGCAAAAGCTGGAAGCAAGCAAGGAATCCAAAAATATCGAGAATACGAATTAATCAAAAAGAATTAAGGCCATCACAACCGAGCTCGAATGATCTAACTATAGGGCATGAAGGCCGTCACCTAGTGCGGCTTACGAGTTTTATGGTTCTTGGGTTAGTAGCCGTTATGACTGCTAATCTAGTGGAAAGCATCTATATCGGTTTACTTGGTACCATAGAGCTAGCCGCCTTGGGTTTCACCTTTCCTTTAGTGATGCTGATGCAAAGTATGACCATGGGCTTAGCTGTTGGGGCCTCCTCTGTGGTGGCGAGACTTGTCGGTTCGAATGATTTGTCCGCGGCAAAAAAAATTCTCTCTCACAGTCTTCTGTTCACCTTAATCTTCGTAACCATTGTTTCTTTGATACTTTTCCCAAATTTAGAATTTATATTTAGCGTTTTAGGGGCAGCAACTAAAACTTCTGATTTAGCAATTGAATACATGACATTTTGGTTTGTCGGATTGCCTTTTTTTGCGATTGCTATGGTTGGTTCGTCATTAATGAGAGCTGTTGGTGACGCAGTAAAACCAAGTTATCTAATGACTTCAGGCGCTGGACTACAGGTTCTATTCGGCCCCTTTTTTATTTTTGGCTTTTCGGACTTCTCAGGATTCGGTTTGCCCGGAGCCGCCATGGCATTTGTCGCAGCGAGATTTTTTAGTTTTTTATTGTATGTATATTTTATTCGTAAGGATGGGTTTTTAGTTCTCGATAGTAAAGGCTTTAGCAAATCTTGTGCAGAGATACTTTTCGTAGGGCTGCCTGCAATTGCCGCCAATTTAATTGGCCCTCTAACATTAAGCGTAATTACTCGATTGCTGGCTGCCCATGGCGAATTCGTGGTCGCAGGCTTTAGTTTAGCGTCACGCATCGAAACTATGTTAGCAATGGTCATGTGGGGCTTGTCGATGAGCGTAGCACCATTTGTCGGGCAAAATTGGGGCGCAAGATTTCCTCATAGAGTTTCAAAAGCAATTCGCCTTTCTAATCTGTTTTCATTAAGTTGGGGGGTTTTCGCTTACTTAGTTTTGGTATTAGTAGGGCCTTATTTAGTTGGGCAAGTAAGCGACGACCAAAATGTAGTCGACGCAGCTAGACACTATTTGCTGATCGCGCCACTAGCCATCGGTCTAATGGGAGTGACGATGAATTGTGTTAGCAGTTTTAACGCGTTAGGTAAGCCGAAGCCTCCTCTAGCAATATCCCTAATACAAATGTTTGCATTCTCAATTCCCTTTGCGCTTTTAGGCGATTATCTGTTTGGTTATAGAGGTATATTTGTCGGCACAATAATCTCAGCACTTCTTACTGCTTTAATCGCATATAGCTGGTTAAAACGATATTTGCGCTAAAATTAATTAGCGAAATCGTTAGTAATTTACCGCGTTGGCTGAGCCAAGTGAAAAGACCTTGGAATTTTTCCACTAGTCGCGATAAAACGGAGAAGCCGTTAGGAGATATGGTTTGGGCCGATTTCGGCGGCTCTTCCCATAGATCGTTTGGCGCGATAATGAGCTGTTCTGATAAAGAGGGATGCGAGGTTGTAATGGAAAAAGCACAATGCTTAGAGCAGTTAAGCGCGTTACAACCCAGCGTCTTTAGTCATTTCACACTGCGGAGCGCACTTAGACAATAACGAGTACTACTTATGGAAAGAATTGGCATTTTTGTAGATGTTCAAAATATTTACTACACGACGAAGGATACGTTTGATAGACAGTTTAACTATCGTGCCTTATGGAAGATTTTGTCTGAGCGTGGGCAAATTACGACGGCAGTTGCTTATGCGACAGATCGCAATGATGAAAGTCAGAAAAAATTCCAAGCCGCGCTCAGGCACATTGGTTTCTTGGTAAAACTGAAACCTTATATTCAACGAGCTGATGGATCTGCAAAGGGAGACTGGGATGTGGGTATTACTATTGATATGCTGCAGGGTGCTGCTGATTTAGATCGCATGTTTCTTCTGTCCGGGGATGGCGACTTTGATCTGCTTATCCAAACTATCAAGAACGATCAGGGGGTTCCGGTTGAAGTGTATGGTGTACCTGAACTAACGGCAGATTCGCTGCAGCGCGCCAGCTCGAGGTTTCATTCAATATCGGAAGCACTGCTGATTTGACGGGGATAATTTGATGTTTCTTCTTGCGATATGAACTGTATCTTATTAAGATTGCCGCGGTTAAGCTGAGACTGGGCCTAAACTTAAATCTTATAGCGGGTAGATAGTAAATGAGTATTGGCCAACGTTTGAAATCGCTGCGTTTGAGCAGTGAAATGTCGCTACGGGCTGTTGCGGAGATTATTGGTGTACAGCATGGTTCTGTCGCCAAGTGGGAGAATGACACTAATAATATTAAGAGGCGCCATTTAGAAGTGCTAGCTAAAATCTTCGACGTTTCTGAGCAATGGCTTATGTTTGGAGACGAGCACGAGCAAATTCCGAGTAGTTTTTTGCGGCAAAATAGCCTTCAAACCAGATTCGATGGTTTAGAAGATGAAGATAAAGCTTTTCTATTAGATTTTTTGAATAGATACATTGCAGGAAAGAAAAATAAAAAAAATAAAAAAAGTGGGCGCGCTAGTGCTAAGAAGTCAAATTAACAAGTTCTAGACGTTGGGCCCGCTAGATTAGGGGTTTTTGTGGGGAAGGGGTTAGAGTATCTGGCAGAGTCTGTTTTAGATTTCCTTGAGCGAAAAGGAGAGACCTTCTTACTTGAGGGCGAGAGTAAGACAGTATACGTCGGGCGTAATATGCCTGGTAATTTGGTTTCGCTAATAAAAAACGGTTCTTTTTTATTAGATCAAGAAATAGAGTCGAAATTAGCCCCTTATTTAGTAAATGAGAATACGCGAATTTCTTGGCAGATATGCTCTTACCTCTCAACATCCTTTCTATTGCTGCATTACCCCGATCAGAGTCTTACTTACGTAGACCTTATCCACTCAGAACTTGTGGAAGATCTAATTTATTTTGCGAAAGCAGAGGGGAAGTATGTAGATCTCTCCATAGCGCAATGAAGGTCTTGGAGTAGAACTATGCGAATTAGATCGGTTAAAGGCATGGCGCTTACTCAGTTGCTGGTCATGGATCTAAATGAACTTCGAATAGTTGAAAAATTTACTAAAGACCTGCTTTGTGTTTCAAAGTTGTTAATAATTAAGCGAAGGCAAGGCCTGGAATTATGCGACTGCTGATCATTAGACGGCTTCTCGCGCTGTTACCCACCCTAATCTTTACAAGTATTATTGTATTTGCGTCGATACGAATGATCCCTGGCGACGTAATCGATTTGATGCTTGCGCAAAATGATATATCGACGGGTAATGATAGGGCTGTGATCGAGGCTGCCTTGGGGCTGGATCAACCTATTTATATTCAATACTTCGTCTGGGTTGTGGACGTTTTGAGCGGTGATCTAGGTCGTTCTTTATGGCAAAACACGCCTGTCACCGAGCAATTAGCTCTTACATTACCTATTACTTTTGAGTTGGGATTTCTTGCCTTGCTGGTTGCCTTGTCAGTAGCGATCCCTATAGGGATATATTCGGCGATGCGACAAGACTCTATGGGCGATTATATTACTCGCTCATTTTCTCTTCTAATGCTCGCAGTCCCCAGCTTTTGGTTGGCGACTCTTGTAATGGTTTTCCCCTCAGTTTGGTGGCGCTGGGCACCTCCGTTGCAATACACGCCGTTCCTGGAAGATCCGGTTGCTAACCTTGCCCACATGTCTGTTCCAGCGATTTTATTAGGTCTCTCTTTATCCGCAGTAACGATGCGTATGACTCGGACTATGATGTTAGAGGTTTTGCGACAGGACTATATTCGAACTGCCAGAGCGAAGGGGCTGAAAGAAAATATAGTAATTGTGCGCCATGCTCTGAGGAATTGTTTGATTCCGGTGGTCACGTTAGTTGGTCTTCAAGCGCCGTTGCTTATTGGTGGAGCAGTGATTTTGGAGCAAATCTTTGTAATACCCGGTATGGGTTTGATGCTTTTGGAAGCAGTTTTCCAGCGAGATTACCCTGTTGTAACTGGCGTCTTTTTAGTTGTTGGTGTTTCTATTTTACTCATAAATCTAGTTGTTGATCTGACATACAGCTTGCTTGACCCAAAGGTCAGAAGCTAGGTATGCAAACATCTAATGCAAGCACTAAAACGTACCATCCGTTTATAGTATTTCATCAACGGCTTTTTCGGTCTAAACCACTTGGTGGTTTTGGTGGGGTGGTTTTTGCGATATTTCTTCTAGGCGGCGTATTTGCCGACCTGTTGGCACCCTACGGGATGAATGAAACTAATATGTTTAATTCTTTGCAGTCGCCGTCCTTAAGTTATCTCATGGGTACAGATCATTTGGGAAGAGATGTTTTTTCTCGAATCTTATACGGCGCCCAATTGTCCGTAATTGTAGGTTTTTTAGCGGCCGGTTTGGCGACCATAATTTCTGTAATACTGGGTGTTGTCACTGGCTATTTTGGTGGGAAGACAGATATGTTAATACAACGTTTTGTCGACGCTTGGATGACTTTTCCAGATTTGGTCTTGCTCATAGTAGTAGTTTCGATTGTTGGGCCAGGTACCACTCAGATCGTAATTATTTTGGGCTGCCTTTATGGCATTGCAGGTTCTCGAATTATTCGTGGTTCAGTCGTTTCTATTCGCGAAAATATGTATACCCATGCAGCGCAGTCCATGGGTGCTAAAACGCTGCATATTCTTTGGTTTCATATTTTACCGAATGTAATGCCTGTAGTAATTGTGCTGTTCACTACCCGAGTTGGCGCAGTAATTCTGGCAGAGGCGGGGTTGTCATTTCTCGGTTTGGGTATCCCGCCACCTTCACCTACTTGGGGTAGTATGCTTAGCGGTAGTGGCAGAACCTATATGTATCTTGGGCCGTGGCTCGCTTTAGCGCCGGGGATATGTTTAACGGTAATGGTCTACGCGATCAATATATACGGCGATGCTTTAAGAGATATGCTTGACCCTAGGATGCGCGGTCGATGAAAAATTACTTATTGCTTTTAATTCCTATTTTTTGCAACTCCTTGGTTAGTGCACAAGCACCGAGCTATGGGGGTGAATTGAATATTGGCACTGTGAATGTAACTTTGTCCGCTTTGTCTTGGGATCCGGCTGATTGGACTTGGAAGAGTAACCACGATGCCGGCAATGTACGAGAGCAATTGTTTGCTGGAGACCTTTCGAAAAGTACCCGCAAAGGTGGTATTTACTCTTTTCTTTCCGAGGCCTATCTTCCTACAGACTCTATTCGTGGTGAGTTGGCAGAACGGTGGGAATGGGAGGATCCGTTAACACTAGTCATACATCTGCGAAAGGGCGTTATTTTCCCCGAAAAACACGGAGTGATGAAGCAACGGGAACTCGTAGCTGACGACGTTGTCTACTCTTATGACCTGGTTAATGAAAGCATAAAACGTATACCTACTTATTTTGATCATATAAAAGATGTGGTCGCGCGAGATGAACATACGGTTGTTTTTTATTTTAGCGAATTCAATGCGGAGTGGGCATATCGTTTTGGTTATGGCTTCTACTCTGGTATCAGTCCCCGAGAAATGGAAAATGTAGACCGCAAAAGTTGGAGGAATGTTACTGGAACCGGGCCTTTTTTGCTTCAGCGGTATGTTCAGGCTAATGCTCAAATTTATGCTCGAAATGACAAATATTGGGACTCTGAAAGAATAGGTGATGCTAGCTATCAAATTCCTTTTGTAGACAAAGTTACCTATAGAATTATAAAAGATGAAGCCACTTTTCTTACCGCATTGCGTACCGGGCAGTTAGACATTTTAGAATCTATTCGCTGGATTGCGGTAGATCATCTTAAGGAAACAACGCCGGAGTTGAAGTGGAATAAATGGCTGGCTACCAGTGGCACTTTTATTGCTCTGCGTGTAGACATGAAACCATTTGATGACGTTCGGGTTCGTAGGGCACTTAATCTTGCGGTGAACCAACAGGAAATCGTTGATAAATTCTATGGTGGTAATGCTGAATTAATGGCTTATCCACAACACCCGGAGTTTGGCGAATATTTTGAACCGTTAGAGGAAATGCCTGCGTCGATAAAACATCTGTTCTCTTATGACCCAATAGAAGCAAGACGTCTTTTGGACGAGGCCGGTGTGCCGGAAGGTTTTACATTTAATATGCAGGTCTGCTCGTGTAGTCCCTCTCAGATGGATTTAGTGCCTTTGCTAGAAAGTTATTTGGATAAGGTGGGCGTGAAAGTCAAGATTCAACCTATGGAGTACGCATCGTTTTTGTCAGCGATGACCACTAAAACCCATGGACCTGGATACATGTTAGCAAGTGGGCATACAAATCCAATAACATCTATTCGTAAAAGTTTTGTCACCGGTCAAACGTGGAACCCTTCCCAATACTCCGACCCGCAACTCAATGAAGAAGTTAGACTTCTTCACCTAGAGCGCGATGAGGAAAAACGTATCAAGATTATTCGCCGGTTGACGCGACGAGTGCTTGATGATGCTCCGTATATTTGGTTGCCAACAGCCTATGTGCACACGGCGTGGTGGCCATGGGTGAAAAATTATGGAGGAGAGTTACGGGCCGGCGCTGTTCGGCCTGGACCTGTTTATGCACGTATCTGGGTTGATAAAGAGCTAAAGTCTGAATTGGGCTTCGAATGATGGATCCATTACTTTCAATATCTAACTTGTCAGTAAATTTCAAAACTGAGCGGGGCAATGTCCAAGCTTTAGACGGTGTATCACTGGAGGTCAATGAGGGCGAAACTCTCGCGATTGTTGGTGAAAGTGGTTCTGGAAAAAGCGTTACTGCTTTGAGTGTTCTTGGTTTACTCGGCGATTCGGGTGGGGTTAGTGGTGGTGATATAGAGTTTGCAGGCGAGAGTCTGGTGAATGCTAGCGATGAACATCGTCGAGAGATTCGTGGCAATCAAATCGCAATGATATTTCAAGAGCCCATGTCTTCACTGAATCCGGTACTTACAATTGGCAAGCAAGTTGCTGAACCCATATGGCAACATCGTAATAAATCTTGGAAAGATGCGATCTGTGAGGCCGGCAAGTTGTTGGAATTGGTATCGATACCCGATGCGCAAGAGCGCTTGGGCGACTACCCCCATCAGTTTTCTGGTGGTATGAGACAACGAGTAATGATTGCGATGGCGCTGGCCTGCCAACCTAAACTAATTATTGCTGATGAGCCTACAACGGCGCTTGACGTGACTGTGCAGGCGCAAATTTTATCTTTACTAAAGAACTTAACGACTGAATTGAATTCATCGTTAGTTATAATCACTCATGACCTAGGAGTGGTTGCTCGGTACGCGAACCGAGTTGCGGTAATGTATGGTGGCAGAATAGTCGAGACTGCCTCTGCAGCGGAACTCTACAGAAATCCACAACACCCCTATACAGTGGGGCTTATGAACTCGATCCCGACGCTCCACGGTAAACCCGGTGCTCGATTGAATACCATAATCGGTCAACCGCCAGATCTATCCAATTTACCATCGGGCTGCTCTTTTCATCCTCGTTGTCCTTTTGCTAAACCGCAATGTATGCAGTCAAAACCGAAGCTAGAAGAAATTTTCCCCAATCATTTTAGGGCATGTTTTGGCTATGAAGGCTGATAATATTATTGAGGTTCGTGACCTGAAAGTTCACTTCCCCATTACCGAGGGGTTGTTGAGGCGACAGGTCGGTATTCTTCCCGCTGTTGATGGGGTGTCATTTGATATTTTGCGTGGAGAAACTTTTAGCCTTGTTGGTGAAAGTGGTTGTGGTAAATCCACGACTGCGCTTTCGGTTTTAAAGATGCAGCCTGTCACCAGTGGCACGATTACTTTTAATAACGAGGATATTACTCATCATTCTGCATCTCAAATGCGACCAATCCGTCGTAAAGTGCAGATGGTCTACCAAGATCCATACGGCTCGTTGAATCCACGTATGAAAGTAGGTTCGATAATTGGCGAACCACTGCGTGTTCATGGAATGGCGGGGGATAAGGAAAAATATAACGCTCGAATTAGGGAGTTAATGCAGGTTGTTGGATTAATGACTGATATGGCAGATCGTTATCCGCATGAATTTTCTGGTGGGCAAAGACAACGAATTTGTATAGCTAGAGCAATAGCACTTGATCCTGAATTGATTATTTGTGACGAGGCTGTTTCTGCCTTAGACGTCTCGATCCAAGCTCAAGTCATAAATTTACTGATGGATTTACAAGAACGATTAGGTCTTACCTATTTGTTTATAGCGCACGACCTCTCAGTAGTGCGACATATAAGTAATCGCGTGGCAGTAATGTATCTAGGTCGAATAGTCGAAATTGCCGATCGTGATACGTTGTTTAGTCAACCCAAGCATCCATACACTCAAGCGCTTCTTTCTGCGGTGCCTGAAGCTGACCCTGAGCTCGAAGCTAGCCGTCAAGAACCATTGATAATCGGGGAAGTTCCTAGCGTGCGTAATCCTCCTTCAGGATGTCGATTCCATCCCCGCTGTAGCCAGTCGCTAGAACGCTGTAAAACCCAAGTGCCAATGCATCAGACTTCAGGTTCGACGGTCTTAGCCTGCCATCTTTACGATTAAAAAATTCAATCGAATTGTTTTTCTCCGCTAGCAAAAATCAGGTAGAAGATCATGCCGAAAAGTGTCGCTCCGGCGGTCATAATGAAAACTAAATCCCAAGAGCCGGTTGCCTGTAAGATATAACCGGTTATATATACTGCGATAATGCCGGGAAGAGTCGCGAATGTATTGGTAATGCCCATGAGGGTAGCTGAATATTTTGGTCCGATATCCACGTAGTGGACACTATGTCCGCCAATTCCCGCGGCTCCGAATACGTTGCCTTGACAAAGCAATCCAATAGCAGACACAAACTGTGTCTGCGGTGGTAATCAGAAGTAGGCAAGTAGCCAATCCTCCAAAGCCAATAGTTTGCAATAACGTCCTCACGAAGGTTGTCGCATAACCACGCTGGACGAGTCGGTCGGCTATCTTTCCGGCGATGTTAAGACATATAAAACTAGTTAAATGCGGCAGTATGGCTATAAGGCCAATCGCAGCGAACGGTACGCCTAGCCCATCGTTTACATATTTTGGTAGCCAAGATAAAAATACATAACTCGTCCAGTTGGTACAAAAATGCACAACAATAATGGTCCATACTGCTTTGTTGCGCAGGAACGCACCGATTGGCGGCCTGCTTATTTTTCCCTTGGCAGGTGCGTTCGAGCGCATGTAGAGAAGTTCTTTAGTGCTTATTTTTGCATGATCTTCGGGGTTTGTTGTCACGGTTAAAGCCCATACTACATACCAAACGACCCCTAGCAATCCAAATAAGTAAAAAGCCCATTCCCATCCAAGTTGTTCGACAATAATGGGCGTGAGTAACAAAGCGAGCACGGTTCCTACAGGGATACCGCTGGCGTTTAGGGCGACTGCTTTAGTCGTCTCATTGCTGGGGAACCATCTGGAGATCAGACTATATACAGATGGAAAGGTGACTGCTTTTATCAGTTCCATACAGACGCGAGCGACGATCAATCCGAGCATTCCAGATAATGCGGCCCAAGGGGTGACGATAGTAAAAAAACGACCAAAGCAGGACTTCCATACCTAAGACTATTTTCCTGCCGAAACGATCGGTCAAAAATCCACCTATTACCTGCATAAGCAAACAACCTACATAGAAAGATGAAAGTACTGTGCCTTGGGTTTAAAGATCCCAGTTGCATTGTTCGGCCATTGGGAGTTTCGCGACCGAAATGTTAACTCTGTCGATATAGCAAATAAAAGTCGCAGCGCAACACATCAGTATGACTGTATACCGAACCTGCCAGTCCCATTTCTTTGTTTTGTTTTGCTTTGCGATGGCATTAAAACCTCTTTTTTATGACTCGACTTAGTGAACTCTCTGCAAGGAAACGCGCAGTTCCATGGAGGCTTTTAGCCTGAAATGACTAATGCGATATTCGGGTCTAGCAGTTCAACAGTTCTACCAAATATCTATGTATGGTCTCTGTTTAAGCTCTCTAAGTAGACTTCCTGTTAAGCGTGCACAGGGCATTCTAAGGGGGTGGCTAATGGCTATTGAGCCTTCGTTTTCTCAATTTTTAACATTACCACGTGCGTTCTCTTTACTAGAACCTGAGGCCTTCGGTTTTTGGTTTCGAAATTAGTCTCAGTAAGATGTTGAATTTAGCTGCTGTGTCCTATATACATAATCATGTGTCTTAATAAGGAACAAACGAAGGTAAGAGAAACAAAGAATTAATAAATAAAAGGGGAATATGATGAAAATTAATTTTGTCAAAAAATCCGTAGTCGTATGGGTAATGGCGATGTTTAGCTTAGTGGCTATACCTCTTCAGTACGTTGCTGCTGCAGAAGAATCTGATGAAATCATCGAAGAAGTTCTGGTGACAGGTAGTTTTATTAAAAGGAAAAACCAATCTGATTTGGCCTCGCCTATTAATATTATTGGTCTAGAGGAAATTAATAGAACCGGGTTTTCTGATCTGGAGGACATAGCAGAGACTATGACCTACAACACTAGTTCCTTTGGCCGTTCTGATTTAGCAGGTGGATGTTGTGGAACATCGCGTTCTATCGACATCAGAGCGCTTGGAATCTCTTCGACGCTTGTTCTGCAAAACGGAAAACGCGTAGCTTCAAGCAGTTCGTATGATGGTTCTGACTTTACAAATATTAAATCTCTGATGCCAGTAATTGCTTTGCAAAGCATGGAAACATTACTTGACGGCGCGGCAGCTCTCTATGGTTCTGACGCGGTAGCAGGAGTGGTAAATCTTACGCCTCGTAAAGATTTTGAAGGTTTTGAGATGCGTATCGGCGGTAAAGATATAGATGCCTCAGGTCAGCATGAAGCTCAATTTATTGTAGGTGCACAGGGTGAGCGATACAAAGGCATTCTAGCTGTTGGATACGAGCATATCGATCATATGAGGAATGCTGATCGTCCTTTTACTTTGTTAAATAATACATCGAGCTATGGGTCGCCAGGTACACATATCCTTCAAGGTCGACCGTTTGCTGTTGGTGGAGGTGATTTATTAATCGACACTGTATCAGGCGGCTTAGTTAATTATTCGACGCTATACGATGCTAATGCCAGTGCTGCTGGTACGTTGCAAGTAGCCGATCCGTCTTGTTATCCAGCTTTAGTGCCCGCTTATGGAGCTGTTCCTGGTGGCGGACAACCTGGTGCCGATTTTCCACTAGGACTTTGTAAGTCAACTTATCAGCCGCATAACTCAATTACGCCGGAAGAGGATACATTTTTAGTCTATTCAGTATTTGATGTAGAAATTAACGACTATATGAATCTCGAGCTCGAATACAGCGGTTATAGAAGGCAAAGCCGTACCGAGTTTATCGGGAGTTTCCCGCAAACGAACGGTTCTCCAGTTGTTCCGGGTACTAATCCAAGAAATCCGTTTGGTGTGGACACCGAGTGGCGCGGACGATTTTTGGGTTTAGCGTATCCTCCAACAAGTGTTAAGAATGACGGCGATGCGCAGAGATTCGCGGCTACGTTAACGGGTGACTTGAACCAATTCATTAAAGCCGATTGGGCTGATTCCTGGACGTATTCGTTGTCTGCGCAATATTCAGATGACGCAAACGAGGGTGAAGCGCCTGATACTGACCTGATCTCCATACAGCATGCTTTGAATGGCTTTGGTGGTCCTGCATGTAATATCAGGTTTGACGGGCCAGCAGCGACAGAAACTGCGGGAAAGGGCGGATGTTATTACGTCAGCCCATTTGGTGCAGATCTTCTTAAAACCCCGGGTACGCGTGCAGATGGTTACGCGTCTGTGTTCCAAGTTGGATCTGACGGACAGGTTATATACCCTGACCAAGCAACAACTATGGACGTTCTAAACTATAGTGTTGCCGCTGAATCACTGCGCTTAAACGACGAGAGGACGCTGCAAGTTATTGAAGGACACGCTACCGGTGATGTCATGGAGTTAGGCGGCGGTATGATGGGCTTAGCAATCGGTTTTCAGCATCGAGACCACCATAGAGAGCTTATGGTCAGTAATTTCGGTCAAACCTATAGACAGGGTTTCTTATCTCCTTCGCTAGGCGGAGAAGGTGGAAGAAACGTATTGGGAATTTTCGCTGAGGCGAACATGCCGTTTACTGATCGGCTCGAAGTCAACGTGGCGGTACGCAGAGAAGAATACGAAAATTATGACTCGGTAGATCCAAAGTTTTCGGCCAAGTTTGGGCTGATGGATGGATTAACTTTGAGAGCTTCTTGGGGCACGTCATTCAGAGCGGCATCATTAGGGCAAGTTACGGGTAATGATGCTAACTCTCGAGTAGACCAGACCTATGACCCTCTGCATCCAGACGAGGACGCAAGTAAAGCAATCGGTACGTTCAGGACGATCCTGATTGCAAAGAATCCTGATCTGATGCCAGAGGAGTCAACCAATTACAACATTGGCATCAGCTGGCAGCCAGAGCAGTTTTCAGGCTTCCAAGCGGATATCGATTACTTCAATTATGAGTTTGAGAAGAAGGTTAGAGCAGAATCTGCGCAAGATGTTCTATCAAGTGATCCTTGTGGCCCGAACATCACAAGAGACACCACAAGTACTATTCCTAACGCTCAGAATCTTGATAAGTTCCCAAATTGTCCCTCTGTAGTTGGCCCTGTGACGATTGTGCAAATAGCTTATTTCAATACTGGTTCTACCGCGGTAAGTGGCATAGACGCTAACTTCAAATACGGTATGGACGTATTCGGTGGTGAATTCACTGCAAACTGGGTGAGCACTTATATGATGGAATATGACGTTCAAACTCTAGATGGCGGACCAATAACAGATGGCGCCGGATGGAGAAACTTTGGTCCTCGTATTCCAGTACCGGAATTACGTACAAACGTAATTTTGAACTTTATGAAGGGGGATCATAATTATAATCTGACCACTCGTCACGTTTCCTCATTAAAGGATGATATTGGTGGCCGGCCAGCAACATTAGGTGACATCGACTCAATGACTGAGATAGATGTTCAGTACTCCTATAATTTTGGAGAGAGAGCAGATTATACAATTTCGGTTGGCGCGCAAAACGTTACCGACGAAATGCCTCCGACCATTCCCTACGCATATCTAGCAAGGTTGCACAATCCCTTTGGACGGCAGATGTATGCGCGGTTTGGAATGAGCTTGGAATAAGCAATAGCAATGCAAGTCACTTATGGTTTCATTGGACCTTAGCCCGCGTAAGCGGGCTTTTTTTTAACGCGCTCTAGACACACTTTAATAGTTCAGGAAGAAGATTATGATCGATTTATAAAAAATTATAAGACGCCCTTCATGCAAAAAAGTCAAAATGGAACTACAAGAAGACAATCAAATCAAATGCAAATCATGCGGTTCAAGATATCCTGGGGCTAAGAATTCATATTATTTGATTGATGATAACTCTGTTAATGATGACCAGGTAAAGATGATGAAGTGGTGGAATGATCTATGTATGCAGTGGTATACAGAATTCGATAAAACCCTTACATCAAAAAAACTGGAAAGTATTTTACCAGAGCTTGAAGAATCGTTTTTTGTAGAGGATCATCTAATTTTTAATTTAGATTTAAATAATATAAAGGATAAATCTATTTTAGATATTGGTTGTGGTGGGGGTGCTGCAGATTGCATTATGAGAAAATATGGTGCAAATGTCTATTCGATAGATGTTTCGGGAGAGAGAGCTGCATCAACCGGTTTCAAGCACTCTTTAATAAAAGAAGGTTTTGGAGTTGCTGCTCAAGCAAATGCTGAGAATATTCCTTTTGCAGACAATACTCATGATATTGTTTATTCTAATGGTGTTTGGATGCATTCAGAATCGTATGTAAATATTGCAGAAGAAGCATTTAGGGTTCTTAAGCTAGGTGGAAGATTGGTGATTATGTTAGATGCAAAATATTCATCTCAGTATTTTATTCATCTCTTGTATGACGGAATCCTTAAAGGTTATTTGTGGAGATATGGGAAAAGTATTGGTCAGGAGCTGCTACCGAAGGAAAGCCAAGGCACGATAGCGTAAGAAACCCTTTTACGGCAGCATTTTCGTACTCTGAGGCAAATAAACCATTATCATCTTTTACTGATATTCATATAAAAAAGGTTGGAGCTACACTCAATGAGGTGCCATTTTTTGGAAGAAGGCTTAAAAAGTTTTTTATGAAATTTAGAACAACAAAGCTATATAAAGATGCTGGTATTATGAGAGTTGGAGCACCGATTTATGCTGGATACCTTCCAATTGAAAAGAAAGTAGAAAAATATATCGGATGGAACTTAGATATAACAGGAGTAAAACCAATAGAATAGAATTCTTTTAACCCCGTCCTCTCCCACCTGACCCGAATAATTTGCTACACCATAACAATAACAAGCCACATCAATTCAAAGTGGAGCAATTACATCCAAACAGACAAACCAAGTATAAGCTTCGCCTTTGTTAGGTTAGTGCGCTGTTAGGGGTTTGACAAGTGACAACACTCAGTTAGCAGAACGTCACGCTGATTTGCGATAAATGGGGCTTATACTATCTTATTACATTGGCTAGGAGAGATAAGCATGACAGCAACTGCACACGTAGCTTTAGTGGTAGATAACACCGGAACACAAAAATAGCGCAGCACACCACCTCAGTCCTTCCTTACGGACAAAAAACAATCTATGGCGGCAGTGAGTGCTCAAAATATAATCGGTTAGCATGACGGTGTTTGTCTCAATATTTTAATTAGGTTCGGTTTGATCCAAATACTCGCTCAATCCGTATCCAACTAACTCGTCATCTAGTCGATATTCGGTCATGCCTTCACCAATTCGAGTATTGGCTCCAGACCGTCGGTTTCTGAGAGGTATATAGGATATTACTTTTCCGGAAAGGCGCCGAATCTGGCCATTCTCTAGCTGCATTTCAGCCTCTAAACTTTTGTGAAACCCAGAATCGCTATCAAATTCGGTTTTGATAGATGCTGATTCTATTTTCTCTAGCGATTGCCCTTTTTGAAACAATCCTCGGCCTTTTCCGTCTCCATTTGTAGTGATGATCAGTCCAAGATCATTGCCAAAGTTGCAGGTGATCCAACGGTAGGATGGGGTGGACTGCCAGAACCGTGGTCCCCAACTGTGGTCTCTCAGACCCCAACCTGAAAACTCCAATGCATCACCAGCAAGCTTAAGCTTTCCAGATACCCTCATATGTTGCTCGGTATGCGATCTCGCAAATTCGTTGCCATCTCCAGGCTCTCCAACGTGACCGTATAATGGTCCTACTGCAGTATGCAAAAGATCAATTTCTATTGCTTGGCTTGGGTTGTTTTTGAATGCGTTGCTTGGGTTTTCCATATCCCTTGGTTCTTTTAGAAACAGCGCCTGGCCATCGTATCGAGTGACGATTTTATCCGTTGGCTCAACAATTTCAACATCCAAACCGCCAGCCTGCCAGCGATCGTTATTACTAATTTTTGGTTTTGCGTAAGTAAAGTAGGCGGACCCATCTGGATTCCAGATAATTATAGTCATCTCGGCGTATCCTTCATTTGCTCTATTGCCTATCCGCAGAAAGCCGCCCCTTCGCTGATTTGGATCAAAAAAGTTAAAATATACAGACTCGTTAAAATTTTTCTCTGGACCTACCGGGTGAGTGTAGTCGTCCTTGGGGGTTAGGTTTCCGATGATCTTTGCCACTAAGTTGCTCCGTTTTTCCGATGACTGTATGTTTTTTTGACTGGGACTTCTTATTCTTAAAAAAGGTGTTGAGCAGTTTTAATTACCCGTTGATTTGCGCTAAATAACTTCATCGAATAACAATCTATATTCTATAAATCAAGTGTCGCGATGAGATCTAGCGACTAAAAAATGTTCCAGCTTAAATATTTGATCGTCAGGAAGTGCTCTTCCAATAGGGGCAAAGTACTGAGCATTAAGATCCTCCAAAGTCACGTTGTCCTCTACGGAATAACCATTTTGCGCGAGTAAGTTTTCTATTTCTTCAGTACTGTAAAAAGACACCCAAGGCTCTCCTACTTTTGCAGATAAATCTGTTATAAATTTGGCGCGTTTTGCAGCCTTTGGATAACCCTTGCCAAAGCAGGCCTGAGGATTTTTATGGAGAAGCTCATTAACATAAGATATAAAAAAAAGTGAACCGATTTTTTTTGTGAGTAAAGCCATTTCCTCGATCGTTGAACTGACCGCCTCTTTTGTAACGTACTGCGAGACGCCCTCTAGGGTGAAGATAGTGTACTTACTTTGATCGAAACCAGCATCCGTAAGTCGCTTTGACAACGATTGATGAGTGAAGTCAACGGTCACATAAGTGACGTTTCCTGAATTAGGCAAATCATTAGGCAGTTTAGAGCGTTTTCTATCTTGCACTTCAGGCTGATCCACTTCAAAAATTTTAAGGGAAGTGGGCAGCTCAAGCCGATGTGCCCGCGAATCATATCCTGCCCCCAGAATGACGTATTGCTCAGCCCCACTAGCCGCGTTTTTTTCAATCAGATCGTCGATGAAAAGCGTGCGCGACATTAAATGTTCGTGAAAACCGGGGGCTAACTTTTGCGTCAGCCAGACGTTAAGCTTATGGCCCATCATCTTAATAAGTGCAGCACCGATTACAAAGCTCTCGGCGTAAGGGTCGTTTATGAGGCGTTCGCCAGATTTGGCGATCGTTTCTATTAAACGTTGTTTAGCTATGCCCTGGGCAGTACCATCTTTTAAAAAAATAGAGTTATTCACCGTTACTCCAGATTCAGTAGTTCTGTTTTCTCTAAGTCTCTAGCATCAAATAATACTCCAGATGAACCTAATCGCCAAAAAATGGGGCTATTTCGAGTAAGCAGAGAATCTTAGATGAAAAATTGATTCTGGCAGAGAAGAAGTTAAAACCACATCTACCTGCGGTGATTCAACTTTTAGATCGATGGTGGCTTTTCAAGCAATCGAGATTTACTGTAGGTGCAAAATATCGACGGAGGTCAATATCATGGTTTTTTTATTTGCCTAAACGCAGAAATACAGCCTACAAGAGACGAAGGAGATTAAGTGCTGTGCCTCTTTTACCAATAGATAAACATCGCAAAACCGGTGCCAAGCCTATGCTGTTTAGTTGTGTCAGCGCCGGAGAAGCGTTTCGTTCTCTATTTAGAAAAGCGCTGCAGCGCATTAAGACAATTCAACTGCAAGCGTTCGTGCTGCTTTTCTTTGGTTGTTCCGAAAAGTCTGATTTTACTTCTTCGTTGGAGTGTAAGTTTCAGGCTAAAGATTTGGCAAGCTTTGTTGAAATCCCTGCTGGGCTCATTTCGGATCGGTTGGGAAATTCGTTAGAGGTACCTAAATTCTTATTACAAAAAACTGAAGTAACCAATGCGCAGTTCTCGATTTTTGTTTCTGAGACTGGCTACGTTACCGAAGCTGAGACGGATGCAGTAAAAGGTGATGCGAGTTCGGGCTCAGCTTTGTTCCTACTGCCTGAGTCTGAGGAAAAAAATAGCTCTGGGCGACCCGCAGGAAGAGGTGTTTGGACGTTGTCTACGGACGCTACTTGGCGCTCGCCATACGGCCCGAATTCAACTCTAGAGGGCCTAAAGCATCACCCAGTAGTCCACGTTACATTTAGCGATGCCCTAGCTTACGCCGAGTGGGCAGGAGGGCGTCTGCCAACAGAAATGGAATGGGAGTACGCGGCCAATCTAGGTTTACCGTATCCCAACGATCAGGATTCAGGGGCTTATGACGAGATTGGCAGGCCGATAGCTAATACTTGGCAAGGTATATTTCCGATTTTTAATACGTTAGATGATCGATTTATGGAAACTTCGCCGGTCGGTTGTTTTCCTATGGATCGAAACGGGGCTTTTGATCTTATTGGTAACGTATGGGAATGGACGAGTACGGCGACAGACTCTAAGACGCGGGTCATAAAAGGCGGATCTTTTCTTTGCGCGAACAACTTTTGTAAAAGATATAAACCGATAGCGAGACAGTTTCATGAGTCCGATTTTTCAACAAACCATATAGGGTTTAGATTAGTTAAGACTATTACTGATCATAAAACCCAATAAATTCGAGTTCTGAGATTGATTCACAGGATGATTTGTTCTTTCGTTTGAAAGTTTTCTCTGGCTAGATAAAGGTAAATTTACCGAGGAAAATATCCAATGGCCTCAGCGTCAGCAAAACTTTCCTCAAACAAGTAGTTTGATAAAAAGCAAAATATTGAGATGACATTAAAAAAGATATCAACAAGGTAGAAAGAGTTACCCTGATTTATACACGAAAGTAATAATCAACTTTAAAACCCTTTTGCTTATTGGGGTTCGAGTCATATCGACCATCGGGTGGGGATAAGTGTCTGTTTCAGTCAACATTCTGTCGTTTTACTTAACGCTGCCGGCCAAGGCCCGTCAGCGTTAAGAAAACCCATCAAGTGGTGTTAGACGTTACTAACAATTTTTGTTTGGGCGGCTGTGTATTCTCGGCTAAGTCTCTCTACTAAATCCCCAGCTGAGACAATAGCGGTCACAGCGCCAATGCCTTGACCACAGCCCCAAATATCTTTCCAAGCTTTAGCCTCCGCATTGCCTCCAGAGCCGAAGTTCATTTGTGAAGCATCGCTGGTGGGTAAGTTTTGTGGGTCGAGGCCATTTGCTTCAATTGATGGCGCTAAGTAGTTTCCGTGGACTCCTGTAAAGAGGTTGGTGTAAACAATGTCGCTAGCTGCATAGTCCACCAGAGCCTGTTTGTAGGCGAGGTCTGCGTTGGCTTCTTTTGTCGCGATAAACGCAGAACCAATGTAGGCCAAGTCCGCGCCCATGGCCTGTGCTGCTAGCACCGCATTTCCATTGGCAATGGAGCCTGATAACAACAAGGGTCCGTCAAACCACTCGCGAATTTCTTGAATGAGAGCGAAGGGGGACAAAGCACCCGCGTGTCCGCCGGCGCCTGCCGCAACCGCAATTAGGCCATCGGCGCCTTTCTCGATGGCTTTTTTGGCGAATTTATTATTGATAATATCATGCAGTACAATGCCGCCCCAAGAATGAACTTGCTCATTGATCTCTACCTTTGCACCCAATGACGTAATAACAATCGGTACCTGGTATTTTTCGCAAAGGTCCATGTCTTGGTCGAGTCGGTCGTTCGAGCGATGCACGATCTGGTTTACCGCAAATGGAGCTGATGGATTATCAGGGTTGGCTTCGTCATAGGCTTTAAGTTCGCTGGTGATGCGTTCTAGCCACTCGTCTAAAACCTCTATTGGGCGGGCGTTTAGGGAGGGAAACGAACCGACGATACCGGCTTTGCATTGAGCAATTACCAAATCTGGATTAGAGATAATGAAGAGTGGTGCCGCTACTACTGGAATGCGCAACTTTCCTACCATGATGTTTGGGGTTGCCATATAAAAACCTGTGGATTAGTGATTAATATGCATATTGTTTCATAAGGAGTTTTATATGCAACTATTTGCATAAAAATTTGTGCAATAATTCTTGCTGCCGTTACACTAAAAATTCATTGACCATCGTTTTCAAGGCTTTTCATGTCCTTACCTCATGCAATATTAACGGCGCTGCTGGATGAAGATTTGACAGGCTATGCATTGGCAAAGCAGTTTGACGTGTCACTCGGTTTCTTCTGGCAGGCCTCTCATCAACAAATCTATCGAGAACTAAAAGGTTTGCATTCGATGGGGGGGGTGAATGTGTTGGAAGTGCCCCAGCATGGCAAACCCGATAAGCGAGTTTATTCGTTAACGAACCAGGGCCGGCAGATGCTTGATTCTTGGATAACGCAGTCTACTCGACACAGGGGCGCCAAGGATGAACTTTTCATAAAGCTGTTTAATGTTGGCTCGGTACCGATCGAACAAGTTACCGAGGCTGTCAAGCAGCGCCAGATCGAGCATGTCCGCAGGTTAGAATTGTATCGTAAAATTGAGGCGCGCAGTTATGCCTCTCCATCGACTCTGCCGGATCGTAAAAAAGGCGTGTATTTGTCGCTGCTAGCGGGTATTCGTCAAGAGCAAACGGCCGTGACCTGGTGTGATGACGCTTTGAATTTGCTGGCTACTGTCAAGCCCTAAGATTCTGCTAGTTTGTTCGCTGTGCCCGCAACTTTACAGCGCTTTCACGGTCTCATTTGCACCAAGTCTTTTGTTGCTAATGTTGTCTGTTCTCCATTCTTGCAACGAATCCGCTTTTGCTTTGTGAATGAAGTTGGCGATATAGATTCAATCTCTTTTATCAGGTTTTTATGTGGCGATAAATGGACGAGTATTTACCGCAAATGATGTGATTAAAAACCGAGTGTAAAATCGATTTGAAAATGTTTCGCAACCATATCAGTAGTCGGCGACTGTGCTGATGGCGAAGGAATTATTGGCTAAGATATTATGGATGTCGGGGTGGACGCGCCCCGTCGCATAATTAAGAGACTTGGTTATCTCTGCGGCCAGAGCGAAACTTGCGTTTTCTCTCTTCATCTTTAGCGGCTTTGTATTGTCTTTGCTGCTCAATAATCACGTCCTCTTGGAGAATCATGCTTGGCGTCTCCAGTGTGATTGGGCCCAACATGCCAGCACGAAATTCATTCACAAGGATCGCGGAGGCTTTTTCCAAATCAATTCGTCCACCTGCGCTTATGCAACCACGTCGAGCGCCCATCATTTCCATGAATTCAAACTCTGCATCCGGTATCGAAGTCAGGTCGTAGCGCTCTTTTAATGCTGCTGGGTAATGCATAATAAGATATTCGGCCAAGTAAAAAGCTACATCTTCAATACCCATCGCGGTGTCTTTTATCGCACCGGAGGCGGCCAGTCGATAACCACTGTTTTCGTTTTCAATCTTTGGCCACAGTATGCCCGGGGTATCTAGCAGAATGATGCCTTCCGTCAGCTTGATCCGTTGCTGCCCTTTTGTGATAGCCGGTTCGTTTCCTGTTTTTGCCGCTTTACGGCCTGAAACTGCATTGACCAAAGTAGATTTGCCCACATTTGGAATGCCAGCAATCATCACCAGCATATTCAAATGCGCCTTTGCCTTTGAGGGCACTAGCGTGTGGCACAGCTTAACGATCCTCTGTGCTTTGTCTTGTTGATCAAGGGTTGTTGTGAGAGTTTTGACCAAGGCATCTTGCTCAAAATGCGCTTGCCAGAGAGAGGTGGTTGCTGGATCTGCTAGATCAGATTTGCTCAAAATTTTAATACTTGGCTTATTCTGCCGCAGTTTTTCAATCACCGGATTTTGGCTACTGGAGGGCAAGCGCGCATCTAGTAACTCAATAACAATGTCAACGTCCGCCAAGATTTTATTCATCTCGCGAATCGCTTTATGCATGTGACCTGGGTACCAATGTATTGCCATGGCGCAAGTGTGCGCCATATAAAAGCTCTGCACCATCGTTTGACGAGTATAAGCGCCTCTTAGTGGCATCGGCCTCCCCGCCAGTTAATGCTCGGGTCCAAAACCCTTTGCGTATTTGATATGGTCACTGCTTAAGCAATAGTTGTTTGAGGGTGATTGAAGTGGGTTCACATAATTTACAAGTTTTTCGCGCGGACACCCGGGAGTGGTTAGATGTTAACTGTCCAGCGTCGATGCGCCTGCGCATGGTAGAGGGTGAAGAAGTGAATGGTGGTAGTAAGCGCCGAAGTACCAACCTAGATGCACACCAATGGCTTTCAGCAATGGCCGAGAAAGGCTGGACTGTGCCGACATGGCCAGTGGAATACGGCGGCGCAGGTCTGGGTAAAGAAGCTTTCATGGTCCTAATGGACGAACTGCAACGCATAAATGCGCGGCCGCCGCTCGGTGGTATGGGCGTATCGATGATCGGTCCAACGTTGCTTGAATATGGCAGCGATGAGCAAAAGCGTCAGCACTTGCCAGCAATTGCCCGTGGTGAACTTGCTTGGTGTCAAGGTTATAGCGAACCCGGTGCAGGCTCTGATTTGGCCAGCCTGCAAACTTTTGCCGAAGACAAGGGCGACTATTTTGTCATTAACGGGACAAAAATTTGGACCTCGGGAGCCCATTATGCGGATTGGATGTTTTGCCTTGTGCGCACCAATAGAAAAGTGCCCAAGCATGAGGGCATTAGCTTTGTGTTGTTTTCTATGGACAGTCCTGGAGTGACCACCAAGCCCATTGAATTGTTGAATGGTAAATCGCCATTTTGTCAGACGTTTCTTGATGACTTACGTGTGCCAAAAAACAATTTAGTTGGCAAGTTGAACCAGGGTTGGACTGTGGGCAAAAGGTTATTACAGCACGAGCGCTCGGGACTGGCAGCGCTTGCTAGTGCCGATAAAATTGGGCCGTTGGAGCGTATTAAGCCGGCGCTGACATTGTGCAATCTCGCGCGTAAATATGCAGAGGATCAGGCCACTATTGAACCGAGCTTACGTAAGTATCTGATTGAAAATGAGATGCTTAAGAAATCCTTTTTCCTTACTCAACAGCGCGCTATGGAAGAAACCGTATCCAGTGCGCCGGGCGCTGCGACCTCTATTTTTAAATATGTAGAAGCCAATTACGTCAAAGAACAGTTGGAACTGCAGTTGCGTATTCGTGGCACCCAAGGCCTTGGCTGGGAGGGCGCATCTTTTGATGACGAAGAGATTTCAATGTGCCGTTTGTGGTTAGAAGCTAAGTCAATTTCTATCGCCGGAGGGTCCAACGAGATTCAGCTCAATATCATTGCCAAGCGTGTACTGGGGTTGCCAGACTGATTTTAGAGCGCGCGTAGAATCCGTAATATGAAAGGTGACAGAGGTAATTACTTCTCCGCTATGAGCGGCAAGAAACTGGTCTGCTAATTGTGGCGCGTGCAGTATTCATAATAATGAGACCCAAGCGTTTAACAGGGACAACTAGCGTGTTGTGTCAGTGTTAATGCAGTCTCGGGTAATCAAGGCTTCTTCAGCAGAATATGCAAATACCCTATAGAAAGGGTCACAATAATCGGGTGAAGGCGCACAAGGATACTCATTCAGTGTTTCGCGCGCCGGCTTCCCATTAGGAAATATTGATTATGGGTAATGAAACGAAAGGCATGCTGATTGGTGCTGTTGGAGTATTAATATTTAGCTTAACACTGCCTTTTACCCGTATCGCGGTATTAGAGCTGAATCCGCTGTTTGTGGCATTTGGGCGGGCGCTGCTTGCTGGTCTTTGTGCGGTGGGTTGGCTATTTTTTTCCAAGGCGCAACGGCCGACAAAAACTCAACTCTATAAACTCTTAGTTATAGCCATTGGCATTGTTTATGGATTCCCCATTTTTACGTCCGTTGCCATGACCACATTGCCGTCTGCCCATGGCGGCATCGTATTGGGAGTGTTGCCTTTAGTTACTGCAATTTTTGCTGCCTTGCGCTTCAAAGAAAGACCCTCCATAAGCTATTGGCTGGCGGCATTGTCTGGTTCGCTGCTGGTTTTGGGCTACGCCTTCTTAGACGGCGCAAAGAGTTTGATGGTGGGCGATTTATGGTTGCTAGTGGCCATCATCTTCGCTGCTATAGGTTATGCGGAAGGTGGCAAGTTATCTGCAGAGCTGGGCGCAATAAATGTAATCAGTTGGGCTTTGGCGCTGACGTTGCCAATTAACCTGCTTGCCACCTATTTGTTCTTTGACACGCCCTTAGATGCTGTTTCCAACGAAGCTCTAGGTTCATTTTTGTACGTGGCTTTGTTTTCTATGTATATAGGCTTCTTTTTTTGGTACCGGGGTCTTGCAGTGGGCGGTGTTGCCCGAGTGGGGCAGGTACAATTGTTGCAACCCTTCGCCACGCTTGTAGGCGCCTATTTTCTTCTGGGGGAGTCATTCACTTTACTCAATGCAGCTTTTGCTGCGGCCGTTTTCTTGGTAGTAATTATTGGGCGTAAGATGCCTATTTATTCCACCTAGATCGCTACCACATTTGCTCGGCGCACTCTGCGTCCAATAAATACCCTTTATCCTCTTCAATAGCACCCTTCAGGTACGACTGAGGTAAGACTTAGGAGCTTTGGTATCTTCGTTGATGGTTGGGAGCTAGTTTTTAGCTGAGCAAACTGGTGAGTCGCAGATCAAGTTGATTATTGGACGATTGAAATAGCTGAAAAAGTGGTGTTAGTTGATTTTTTTGTAGCCCCTGAGAGAAAAGTCGGTGTGATTTTAAATCAATTGCCAGAGTACATTGCGCTGACGCTAGCCGAGCTAGGCTGTTTAGCTTTCACGGCAAGTCATCTTGCTGATAAGCCAACTATTTTTGATGTTTATGAGGAATTTGACGGTGCTGGATCCTTCGCTGCCCGCCAAGCACTTGTCCAAGCAAGCCCTTGGGGTGCGGACACTAAAATTGTTGAACGTTCTTACACGGTCACTGGCATTGAAAAGCCTTTTCGCCTGCAGCCGAAAAATGGCTAAAGATACGTTCTAATGGTTTGTTTCGAGGCTGGCGCTGTTAATATGGCCCCTCTAAATTACCTGCACAGAACTATTGGATAACAGCGACGAAGCTTGGATGCGCAAGGCCATTGTTTTGGCCGATGAAGCTGCGGCAGCAGGAGAGGTGCCTGTAGGCGCAGTTTTGGTTAGAGGTCAAGACCTTATTGGTCAAGGTTACAACCAACCGCGTTTAAGCCATGACCCTTCTGCTCATGCAGAAATAATAGCTCTACGTGATGCGGCACTGCAAAGCTCAAACTATCGCCTGCCGGGTACCACTCTTTATGTCACCATAGAGCCTTGTACCATGTGTTTTGGCGCGTTGATTCATTCGAGAATTCAGCGCGTGGTGATTGGGGCCCTGGAGCCAAAAGCGGGCGTAATGATCAGTCATTCGCTTGGTGACTTAACTTGGTTAAATCACCGAATCGAGGTCAGCTGTGGCGTACTCGAGGAAGAATGCAGGCAGCGAATGCGTGGGTTTTTTGATGCTCGCCGCAATAAAAATTAAAGGCATTGAACAAACTCAAAGCTTATTCGTGAAGACAACTGTGGTGAGAGCAAAGATGAGGCCGTTGCCCGACATAGAAAATTCGGGGACTCCCGGTTTCTAGCAACTCTGTAAAGAAATATTTAAAGAAATACGACTAGGTGGAACCTCTGATGGAAAATACGGACGGCAATTTGCAATCAGCTAATATTATTGGCGCAAATAGTACGATTGCTGTGATTCAGGGTGCTGCCGCGCTGAGTATTTTCGCATTGCAAAAAATCCAACAAACAGCGCCTCATGTGGTCTACGCAGAGTTTGTGCATCTGATTCATACCGCTGCCGAGTTGAGTGCGCAGCAGTTACTGCAGGCTCAGGAGCTTTTAACTTACGGGCCCACCCAGGAGTTGCCTGAAGCCAGCGGCAAGCTTGCAGGCACTGTTGTGCCACGTCTTGGCACCATTTCGCCATGGTCCAGTAAGGCTACGGACATATTTTGGCTATCAGGTTTAACTGACGTGCTTAGAGTTGAGCGGGCTGTGCGCTGGTTTGTACGCGCCGATCACAGACTTAGCGTGTTAGATAAATCTGTCCTTTTTGATCGCATGACCCAAGACTATTTATTAGCGGAAGATTTTTCTCAACTGTTTGTTAGCGCCGAGCCTAAACCTTTGGCGGAAATCCCATTGAGTACTCAGGGTGTGGAAGCGCTTCGCGAAGTTAATGTACGCCTAGGTTTAGCTTTGTCTGATGATGAAATTGAGTATTTGGAAAAAGCCTATACGGATTTGCAAAGAGATCCCTCCGACGTTGAATTAATGATGTTTGCCCAAGCAAACTCAGAGCATTGTAGGCACAAAATCTTTAACGCCGACTGGCAGGTAGATGGCCAGCTGCAAGCGTTATCTCTGTTTGGAAAAATCCGTAATACTTATAAACAAGTCAATGGTCGTGGCATATTAAGTGCCTACAATGATAATGCGGCAGTAATTGAAGGCCCTCAGGTGCAGAGACTTTGGGTGGATCCTGCAAGCAAGCAGTACGGCTATAAGAGCGAAGCGGCTCACATTTTAATGAAGGTTGAAACCCATAATCACCCAACAGGGATTGCACCGTTCTCAGGCGCAGCAACAGGTTCTGGTGGTGAAATTCGTGATGAGGGCGCGGTTGGTCGGGGCTCGAAACCAAAAGCTGGTCTCTCTGGATTTACTACTTCGCATTTGAATATCCCAGATATGCCGCAACCTTGGGAGCTTGCTACTGGCAAACCAGAGCATATGGTTTCCGCTTTGGATATTATGTTAGAAGGCCCGGTGGGCGCGGCGAGTTTTAATAATGAGTTTGGTCGTCCGGCTATCAACGGCTACTTTAGAACTTTTGAATATGCACCTGAAAACGGTTTAGGAGTTGTCAGGGGTTATCACAAGCCAGTGATGATTGCTGGCGGTGTAGGTACTGTGCGCGAAGAGCACGTTCATGCCGAATCTTTCCCAGATGGTACTGCCCTAGTGGTTTTGGGCGGTCCAGCTATGTTGATTGGGCTAGGTGGAAGTGCAGCGTCAAGTATGGCTTCTGGCAGCAGTTCTTCGGACTTAGATTTTGCGTCGGTGCAGCGGGGCAATCCAGAAATGGAACGCCGTTGTCAAGAAGTCATCGACGTTTGTTGCGCCCTAGGTGGCGATAATCCGATTTTGCTAATTCATGACGTGGGCGCTGGCGGTTTGTCTAATGCATTGCCTGAGCTTATTGATGACGCCAATACAGGCGGGCGTATTCAGCTGCGTAATGTGCTGAACTCCGATCTTGGAATGTCGCCTTTAGAAATTTGGTGTAACGAAGCTCAAGAACGTTATGTGCTGGGTATTGAAGCATCGCAGCTAGCTCAGTTTGAAGAAATTTGTCAGCGCGAACGCTGCCCTTATGCAGTCGTTGGTGAATCAGTCTCTGGAGGTGACTTGCTGGTTGAAGACGCGCATTTTGAGAATACGCCAGTAGACTTGCCGCTCAGCATTTTGCTGGGTAGAGCGCCTAAAATGAGCCGGAGTTTTTCCCGCCAAGAACTTTTTCTCACCCCCTTAGACCTTAGTCAGGTTACGCTGCGGGAAGCAGTGAGTCGCGTTCTGCAGTTTCCGGCCGTAGCCAGCAAACAGTTTTTGATCACCATTGGCGATCGCAGCATTACCGGTCTTGTTGCCACCCAGCCAATGATTGGTCCTTGGCAAGTACCTGTTGCAGACGCAGCAGTCACCCTCAGTGGGTTTAATACCAATCAGGGTGAAGCTTTTGCCATAGGTGAGCGCAGCCCTCTTGCATTAATTGATCCAAAAGCGGCTGCGCGCATGGCGGTAGCCGAAGCGCTAACAAATATTGTTAGCGCAGATATTGAAAGTCTCGAGCGCGTTGTTTTATCGGCCAATTGGATGGCGGCTGCGGGCTCTAACGAAGAAGAGCAAGCGCTGTTTGACGCAGTTACCGTTGTTGGTGAAGACATGTGTCCGGCCTTAGGCATTGCTATTCCCGTTGGTAAAGATTCACTGTCCATGGAGACTCGATGGGCGCAGGACGGCAAAGAGAAGGCTGTCGTTTCGCCTGTTACGCTAATTGTTTCTGCCTTCGCGCCGGTTGCTGATGTTAATAATACGGTGACTCCTGAGCTGGTAGACAATGAAGGCAGTATGTTGGTGTTGTTGGACCTAGGGTCTGAGCAACGTTTGGGCGGCAGTTGCTTAGCTCAGGTTTATTCTCAGATGGGAGACGTTGCGCCTAATATAGATAATTTCAGTAGCTTCAGAGCACTGCTGGAGTCGATTATTCAAGGTAAGCGGCGGGGCGATTTTCTCAGCTTGCATGATCGTTCTGATGGCGGGCTCTTGGCTTGTTTGTTAGAAATGTCTTTTGCCGGACGCCTTGGCTTGGACATTAATGTTGACGCTAATGAGGGTTTACTAGAAGCCTTATTCAATGAAGAGGTGGGGTTCGTTGTGCAAGTCTCCGCAGAGACCTACGAAATGTTAGGAGCCAGTACGCCCGGGCGCTGCTTGCCTGTAGCGAAGATTCGCCGAGATGACAGGGTTGTTATATCGCATGGCGACAAGGTAGTCGCAGATTACAACCGTAGCGAGCTGCAGCAGACTTGGGCTAAGACCAGTTATAAAGTGCAAAACATGCGCGACAGCGCAGCCTGCGCTGAAGAAGAGTTTTCCAGCATTGTCGCAAATCGAGCTGACGATCCGGGCCTCAACGCCAAGCTGACTTTTGATCCCGGTGAAATACCCTATGTACTAAAAGGTTTGCGTCCTAAAATTGCAGTGCTGCGCGAGCAGGGGGTGAATGGCCAAATTGAAATGGCAGCGGCTTTTGATCGTGCTGGTTTCGACAGCGTAGACGTACACATGTCAGATTTGATCAGCGGGCGCTTTTCTTTAGATCAATTTCAGACGTTAGTTGCGTGTGGCGGATTTTCTTACGGCGACGTCTTAGGCGGCGGTGGCGGCTGGGCCAAGAGCGCGTTGTTCAACCCCCAGGTCAGAGAGCAGTTCGTCAACTTTTTTACCAGCGACAAACTTACCCTAGGTGTTTGTAACGGTTGCCAAATGATGGCGCAAATGCAGGAGCTTATTCCTGGTGCAGAAAATTGGCCGCGCTTTGTGCGTAATCGTAGCGAGCAATTTGAAGGTCGCACGGTACTTGTGAAAATTAATGGCGTACAAACGCCTTGGCTTGAGGGCATGCAAGGCAGTGTAATGCCCGTTGCTGTGGCTCATGGGGAAGGGCGGGCCGAGTTTGCTCATCGGCAAAATTTGGCTGCATTACAAAGTAATAATCAGTTAGCTATGCAATATGTAGATTCGCGCCATCAAATAGCGAACCGCTATCCTGATAACCCTAACGGCGCAGTTAAAGGCTTAGCAGGACTAACGGCGGCGGGTGGCCGTGTGCTTATTATGATGCCGCACCCTGAACGTGTGTTTAGGTCGGTGCAAAATGTCTATCGAGATCCAGCTTGGGGTGAAGACGGCCCCTGGATGCGCCTGTTTAGGAATGCGCTTAAGACTTTCCCTTAGAAAGTAGGAGTGACCTGAAGTACTTGCCAAACTGCAACCTGGTGGTGCGAATTAGTAACAGAGAGGGTGAATAATGCTATCTGTTTATATTGAGTCGAGGTGATCGGCGGAAGGGAAGATGAGTTTAAGTATGCTTGGGAGGCGCTAACGTAATACGTTTATGAAAATTTTGGAAGCTTAGGTTCTTGTTTATAAAAATCAACGAGCACTAAATTTGTTGCTCCAGCGCAGTGGTCAGATCTAAAGGTGCACGAGTCGGAACACGAATGGTAAATTGAAGTGGGCCAGTCATGTGACAATATGTGCCCTACATTGGTAAATGGAAAATCTACGGTGCGGTACAAGTTGATATGGTTAAGAGCACCAAGCAATCCTAGGGGAGGACAACCACGGTCTTGCACACTTCTGCTGACGCGTTTGTGGCTGGTATCAAGCACGTTTTTATTCTCTTACGCTAAGTATCTCATTCTAAATACCTTGCAGAAAAAAAGTCTCTATCAGCTACGCCTTCTAAATAAAATATCTTCGTAGTGGGTGGGGAATTTGTCGCTCTGGCGATCTGCGAAATAATATTCCAAGGTCTTGTTTATCACTGGAAAGGCCAGTTCATCCCAAGGGATGTCTGCCTCACTGAACAACGCTACCTCCAAGGACTCAGAACCACTGCTGAAATTTAAATCTGCCAAGTCTGCACGAAAAAACATATACACCTGAGAGATGTGCGGCAAACTGAAGATCGTGTAAAGCTGTTCATTTTCTAGCCGTGCATTGGCTTCTTCCAAGGTCTCGCGGGTGGCGCCTACTTCTACGGTCTCACCGTTTTCAAGAAACCCTGCGGGCAGGGTCCAGTAACCTTTTCTGGGTTCAATAGCTCTTTTACACAAAAGTACTTGATCTTTCCAGATCGGCAGGGTGCCTGCGATAACCCGTGGGTTTACGTAGTGAATGGTTTCGCACACCGTGCAAACTGAGCGAGGGCGTGTATCGCCCTCAGGAATTATATGTTCAGCGGCTTCTCCGCATAGGCTGCAAAATTTCATGAGATCATTATACCCATGCTCGGATGATTGAGGGCAGGTAATGGTGAAAACATTTATTGATTCTTTGGCAAAGTCATTTTTCTGCGCGCCTAGAAGAACGCTGGGATAAAACCTCCACTTCAAATGGAGTATTGGCGTCAGCTTCATTAACATGAGTGTTGGTTTAAAGTTAGGGGATTCAAGGGTGTTATATCAATTAGGTGATCTTGAGGTGCGCGCAGAGGGTGACTATTGGGTCGCTGATAATGCTGTGGTTTTGGGTAATGTGTTGCTTAAGCAAGGCGCCAGTGTTTGGTTTAATGCTGTCCTGCGCGGTGATAATGACCTCATCACGGTCGGCGAGGGCTCGAATATTCAGGACGGTTCAGTGCTGCATACAGACCCAGGATATCCACTGAATATTGGCGCTCATGTAACCATTGGCCATAAAGTCATGTTGCATGGCTGTGATGTAGGCGAGGGCTCGCTTATCGGTATTAATGCTGTTGTACTTAACGGTGCGAAGATCGGCAAAAACTGCATTATTGGCGCCAACGCGTTGATTACCGAGGGCAAAGAAATTCCCGATAACTCGATGGTTATGGGCTCTCCTGGCAAGGTAGTGAAAACCTTGACCGATGAACAAGCAGCTGGCATTCGAATGGGCGCTGCGCATTACGTAGTAAATGCACGTCGTTTTCGAGAGGAACTAAAAGCCCAGCCGCAAGCGGTACCTGGTGGAGAGGCCTAATGACTGAAAAATCTGCAGCAATATCTATAGGTACGCCACTTTCACCCTCAGCGACTAAAGTCATGATGTTGGGTAGTGGTGAACTGGGTAAGGAAGTGGTTATTGAACTACAGCGTTACGGCGTAGAAGTCATTGCAGTGGACCGCTATGCCAACGCACCAGCTATGCAGGTCGCTCATCGCAGCCATGTCATTGATATGCTCGATGGCGAAGCTTTGCGCGGCATTATTGATTTGGAGAAACCCGATTTAGTTGTGCCAGAAATCGAAGCCATAGCTACCGCTACGCTGGTCGCGCTTGAAGCCCAAGGGCTAAATGTTATTCCAACCGCCAAGGCCACTAAGTTGACAATGGACCGGGAGGGTATTCGTTGTCTCGCCGCCGAAGAGTTAGGTGTCAGGACTTCCCCGTATAAGTTTGCCGACAGCGAGGCCGAGTATCTTCAGGCCGTTGAAGAGATTGGTTTGCCTTGTGTCGTCAAACCGGTGATGTCCAGTTCTGGCAAGGGGCAAAGTACTTTGCGCAGCCAAGGCGATGTCAAGAGTGCTTGGACCTCCGCGAAGGATGGTGCGCGAGGTGCTGGCGGTAAGGTTATTATTGAAGGCTTTGTTGATTTTGATTACGAAATTACCTTACTCACTATTCGGCACAGAGATGGCACCAGTTTTTGCCAGCCAATTGGTCACCGCCAAGAAGGCGGAGACTACAAAGAATCTTGGCAGCCTCAGCCTATGAGTTTCAACGCGTTGTTTGAGAGCCAAGAAATTGCCCGAAAAATCACTGGTGCATTGGGTGGCTTGGGTTTGTTTGGTGTTGAATTCTTTGTTAAGAATGACTTGGTATATTTTTCTGAAGTTAGCCCCAGGCCCCATGATACCGGTTTAGTGACGCTCATTAGTCAGGATTTAAGTGAGTTTGCATTGCACGCCAGAGCCATATTAGGCCTACCTATTCCAGCTATTAAGAATCATGGGCCTGCGGCCTCTGCGGTGATTATTGTTGAGGGCGCCTCAAAACAGGTGGCTTTTGGCAATTTGCATCAAGCGTTGTCACAAGAAGATACTCAGCTGTGGTTGTTTGGTAAGCCTGAGGTAGATGGCGAGCGGCGCATGGGAGTGGGCTTGGCGTTGGGTGAGAGTACTGACCAGGCACGCAAAAAGGCTTTTGCAGTGGCTGATGCAGTGGATATTGTGCTCTAGCTTTTTATTGGCAGCCTCATACTGTAGGCGTTTATGCAGTCGCTTTTTTGCTGCGCTGCGCTGCTCAGGCTCGGGCAGTAAGGCGGTTGGTGAAAAGCTGCTAAATAGGCTTGATAGGAGTTTGTTAGAGTTACGTCGTCGCTTGCAAACTTTGTGATTAGATTTATAGTTTGCGTATGACGACTCTATTGATAAACTCAAGGATTGAATTGTCCTCCGCAAAAAGCCCTCGCACCACTGTGGCGCTTGTCTTGTTCCGCAATTTGTTGCTCGGAAATGTTCCTAATAGCCTTCTCTTAAATTTTTTGGGACTCCTGCCGGTCACGCGGCAAATATTTTAAACCCCAGGGCGAAGGCCCACCCCAAAAAAAATCTCATCAAATCCGACAGCGAGGTCGTTGTTGGGTAATATACTTAGGCTTTCATAGCGATAGATTTACCTGCCAGAGTTTTTGCTTGGTAAAAGCGCAAAAGTCGAAAAAAAATGGAACGAGTTCTTAGGACAAAATCATGAGTCATCAACCTCAAAGCGGACGCGCCGTAGGCGTTATGCCATTTCGCAAATACTCAGCTTTTAAGCCGATCGATTTACCTGATCGTCAGTGGCCGAGCAAAATCATTGAACAGGCACCGCGTTGGTGCAGTGTGGATCTCAGAGACGGTAACCAAGCTCTAATAGATCCAATGAACGTAGATGAAAAGCTGCGCCTTTGGGATATGCTTTTAGAAATAGGTTTTGCTGAGATAGAAGTCGGTTTCCCCGCTGCTTCTCAGCCAGATTTTGACTTTATTCGACGGATTATTGACGAAGACAGAATTCCTGAGGGTGTGAGCATCCAAATTCTTTGCCAAGCGCGAGAAGAGTTAATTAAGAAATCAGTTGAAGCACTTGAAGGTGCACCCAGTGTCATTTTTCACCTTTATAACTCCACATCAGAATTACAGCGAAGAGTTGTCTTTGGCATGGACCGTCAGGGCATTATAGATTTAGCTGTGCAGGGTACTGAGATGGTTCGGGAAGGACTAAAGGGCTTCGACTCGAATGTGATATTCGAATATTCGCCTGAGAGTTTCACCGGAACAGAATTAGATTTCGCCTCCGAGATTTGCACGGCAGTAGCGGATACCTGGGGTGCAACTCCTGAAGCGCCAATGATCATTAATCTACCGAGTACGGTAGAAATGGCTACACCTAATATTTATGCGGATCAGATTGAGTGGTTTTGTAGCAACTTCCCTCGTCGTGACAGTGTGGTAATCAGTTTGCATACTCACAATGACAGAGGCACTGGCATTGCCGCAACTGAGCTTGGTCTGATGGCGGGTGCCGAGCGCGTTGAAGGTACGCTGTTCGGTAATGGTGAACGCACAGGTAACTGTGATCTGATTACTATGGCAATGAATATGTTCAGCCAAGGCGTTGACCCAACGTTAGACTTTCGTGCTATGCCAAAAATACGTGAAACTGCTGAGGCGGTTAATAAATTAGCTGTGCCTGAAAGGCACCCGTACGCTGGTGACTTGGTATTCACTGCGTTTTCTGGTTCTCATCAGGATGCCATCAAAAAAGGTATCTCTAAGGTTGATCGAAGCAGTTGGGAAGTACCTTATTTGCCAATCGACCCTGAGGACGTGGGTAGTTCTTATAAAGAAACGGTTCGCGTTAATAGCCAATCTGGCAAAGGCGGAGTAGGTTTTTTATTAGAGGAGGTTTACGGCGTTACTCTGTCTAGAGAGTTGCTGGTTGAGTTCAGCGGTGTTGTTCAAGGGATGACCGAAAAACTTGACCGCGAAATTAAGCCCGACGAGATATACGAATCGCTTTTAGCCACTTACGTGGTAGATCAAGCGCCTTATAAATTAATTGACTATGACTTATTGTCGGGGCGCGATGATGACCAACGCTGCGTGGCGCGAATAGAAGTTGCGAATAGTATAGTCACTATCGATGGGCAAGGGTCAGGCCCCATAGAGGCCTTTGTGAATGCTATGGTTGAAACGCTGAACGAACCGCTGGTTGTTATCGGTTACCAAGAAACAGCAGTTGAAGGTGGTAGTGACGCTCAGGCAATCTGTGTTCTTGCAGTGGAAGATCCTGAGGGTCAGGGTCGAAGTTATGGGATAGGTCTTAGCCGAAACACGGTTACTGCTGGACTAAATGCTATAATTTCTGCGATAAATAGACGCTGGTCTAGAGATTAAATTTAGCCGAATAGGGTACGGCGGAGCTTAGATCCTGCTCTCTGCTAGTTATTAGGCGGAGTCTTTTTGGCTTCGTTTTGTTTGCTGTCAATTTAGGGTTTAAGAATGATTAGATTAAGGGTCTTCTGGGGACGTCTTACGAATCTTTAATGCCTTGATCATGTTGTCCTTGATCTGCACTGTTTCAATTTGGTATTGATTGACCTGCAAACATAAGTTTGACTCAGGCAGAGTTTCGAGGTGTTCCAAAACAAAACCGTTAAGTGTCTTTGGGCCGTCTATAGGAAGATCCCAACGCAGTGTTCGATTTATATCCCGCAATACCGCCATACCATCGATTAAATAACTGCCGTCTTCTTGGGGCGATATTTCTGGGTTGTGGCCTGCGAAGTCAGTGGTAAATTCACCGACAATTTCCTCAAGTATGTCCTCTAAAGTAACAATGCCCTGTATATCTCCGTATTCATCTACAACCAGCGCAAACCTTTGTTTCTCTTTTTGAAAGTTCAATAGCTGTGTATGCAATGGTGTAGCTTCGGGAACGAAGTAGGGTTCCCTTGCTAATTGCAAAAGGTCCGCCTTAGCGAACTCCTCTACCTGAACTAAACGCGCCAATTTGCGCAGGTGCAAAATTCCGAGAAGGTTGCCGAAATTGTCCTTATAGATGGGTAATAAAGTATGTTGGCTGGCTGCAGCAATCGTAAGAATTTCGCTGATATCAGCATCGATATCAATAGCCACGATTTCACTTCGTGGCACCATAATGTCGTTAACCGTGACAGATTCAAGGTCTAGTATTCGGCCAAGCATGGTTTGCCGTTCGCCAACGGAGTGTCCGCCTTCGCTAACCACTGTTTTTAATTCGTCTTTAGTCAGTTGATCGTCGTGCTCGTCCTTTTGGTCAAGAAAAGGGCGGACCAGCGCATTGCTGAACGCGTTGACAAAAACCACGGCAGGGTGGAACAAGCGCTGCAATGGTTCCAACACATAGACAGCCTTAAATGCCCAGTTCTCCGGTTTTTCTGCAGCTAGAGTTTTTGGTGCTACTTCGGCAAAGATTAAAAAAACAAGGGTTAGAACCCAGGGCGCTAACAAAACACCTGTATCTCCAAATAGATTAAACCCAATAATTGTTGCCACGGTTGCTGCGGAGAAGTTAGCCAGGTTGTTACCGACGAGAATGACCCCAAGTAAGCGGTCTTGTCTATCGAGCATGCGGCTGGCTTTTTTTGCACCGCGATGCTTATTTTTGACCAAATGCTTAAGTCGATATTTATTCAGTGCCATCATGGCGGTTTCGGTACCTGAAAAGTAGGCCGAAAGCATGATCAAAATACCGATGCTTAAAAATAGGTACCCAATAGGGACGTTATTTATATCCATAGTTATAGTTATAAAAGATATTCCAAAACGAATTTACTGCCGACGTAACCCAGTAAGAGTAGTGCGAATGCGGCGAGATTCCAACGCACTGCGGTAACGCCGCGCCAGCCAAATGCATGATGGCCTACTAAAAAACCTGCATAAACTAACCACGAAAGACTGGTCAAAATAGTGTGGTGAGTTAGGCGTTGGCTGAGCATATCTTCAAGGAAAATCAAACCAGTAACGATAGACAAACTCAGTAGCGCTAGACCAATCCAGAGCATAGCCAGAAGTAATTGTTCCATGGTCTCTAGCGCAGGGAGTAGTCCATATAGACCTTTGCTAGGCTGTTTGAGGCGGCTTTCTTGCAATGCGAGTAGTATTGATTGCAGCGCAGCTGTCATCAGTGCTGTGTATGCAGATATAGAGAGTAGTATATGACCAACTTGTGCTGTGCTCAATTCAAGGGGCGCGATATTGCCAGGGTCAATGAGGTTGAGGCAAAGCAGGTTGAAAATGCTGATGGGAAAGAGCAAAAGAAAAATGTTATTCACCGGTAGCTTGGTACTGCTCACCGCAACAACTAGCACCATGACCACAGCAATCAAGTTGCTGACACCGATAAGGCTGAGCGAGAGGCCATTTTCACCAATAAGTGCATTGATGCAGGCAAAGCCATGACCCGTCATGGCAGCCAAAGTTAACCAAGGAAGTATTGCTGTATTTGTGGTCGCTGAGGCGCTGGTGGCCACTGCATCCATTGGGTCCGACAAGGCTACTGAATCCGAATCGGAGTTGGATTTTGCAGATCGCCAGAGGTTGGCGAATCCCACAGCGTAGAGAAATATCGCCGTTAGCGATGCGAGTAGAGTCAGATCGTACATTTGCAAACCTGAGTGATCACGGTTTCAGTCGCGATATTAATAGTGTTTTACGGTGGCTAATTGAGCGTGAAGTTTGGCATAACCCTTTGCTCTGGAGAAGGGCTAAGATTGCTTTCATGATTTCAGAGAGGCGCAGATAGGTTCGGCGAGATCCTGAGAAATCCATAAACTGACCGCGAAATCCCAGTTAATTGAATTTTGCAGGAATTTCGGCAGGGCTCTGGCAAATACCTTCCCAAACATTGCATGTTGTTAACGCCATCGTGTACTCATCGCGCTATGATTAGGGCATCGTATTATTGGACCTATAGCAAAGCCATGTTTGAGAGCCTTTCTGATCGCCTTTCCCAAAGTCTTAAGCAGATTACGGGCAAGGCTCGCCTTTCCGAAGATAATATTGCCGCAGCCCTACGCGATGTGCGCATGGCGCTCTTGGAAGCTGACGTAGCTTTACCCGTTGTTAAAGACTTCATCGACCAAGTTAAAATCAAGGCGATTGGTTTAACTGTTGCTGCCGCGCTAAATCCAGGCGAAGCTTTTATTAAGTTAGTCCACGCCGAGTTGGTCCAGGTTATGGGCGAAGCAAATGCCGCGCTAAATCTCTCCACAACGCCCCCCGCGGTGATTTTGATGGCCGGACTGCAGGGCGCTGGTAAAACCACCACAGTGGCAAAATTGGCGCGTTTTTTACAAGAGCGTGAAAAGAAAAAAGTGGCGGTGGTCAGTGCGGACGTATACAGGCCTGCAGCAATCGCTCAACTCGAGACTCTTGCAGGGGAAGTTGGTGCGCAATTCATATCTTCAACCAATTTAGAAAAGCCTTTAGACATTGTTAATCGCGCTATCGCGGAAGCAAAAGCTCAGTTGGCGGATGTATTGTTGGTGGATACTGCCGGACGTTTGGCTGTAGATGACGCGATGATGAATGAAATTCGCGCATTGCATGCGGCGGTTAAGCCCATAGAAACTCTGTTCGTGGTCGACGCCATGATGGGTCAAGACGCGGCTAATACCGCCAAATCATTTAACGATGCGCTACCATTGACCGGTGTTGTTTTAGCGAAAACTGATGGTGATGCCAGAGGTGGAGCTGCGTTAAGTGTGAGGGCTCTTACTGGCAAGCCTATCAAATTTATGGGTGTGGGCGAGAAAACGGATGCCTTAGAGGCGTTTTACCCTGACCGGTTGGCTTCTCGCATATTAGGTATGGGCGATGTCCTCACTCTCATTGAGGAAGCAGAGCGCAAGGTAGATAAAGACAAAGCCCAGCGCTTTGCAAAGAAAATGCAGCAGGGGCAAAAGTTCGACCTAGAGGACTTTCGTGATCAATTAGACCAAATGGCGAATATGGGCGGCATCAGCAGCATGTTGGACAAAATGCCTGGTATGTCGCAATTGCCAGCAGCTCAATCCCAAATTAATGATAATCAGTTTAAGCTTATGGGGGTCATAATTGACTCTATGACGCCTAAAGAAAAACGCTTCCCAGATGTCATTAATGGATCGCGGAAACAGCGCATAGCAGCGGGTAGTGGCACCCAGATCGCTGACGTAAATAGACTGCTCAAACAGCACAAGCAAATGCAAAAGGTGATGAAAAAAGTCTCGCGCAAAGGCGGTATGCAGAAAATGATGCGAGGTATGCAGGGTATGCAAGGAATGCAGGCACCTCGTGGAATGCCTCCTGGTATGGGTCGTCGCTAAACCTTATGATAATATAATGGGCTCAATGGCGCTCATAACAAACCAATAG
>CAJWNY010000010.1 GCA_913043815.1 uncultured Gammaproteobacteria bacterium | reverse complement strand
AAAGCTAAAAGAGTTTTTTATTGCTTTGGGTCAAATACCACGCGCCCCTGAGTGCCACGATTGGCCAAACGCAAAAGTGCCTGGGGTAAGTCTGTGAAGCCAATAGTCTGATCTACAAGCGGGCTTATCTTTTCTTCTAAGAGCATTTGGTATAGCTCCCGGTAACAAACTTCAAAAGGTTTTGAGTCTCTTCCTCTATAGCCGCCCATGTGCACGCCGACCACGGAGTAGTTTTTTACCAACGCGTGATTGGCTGGCGCAGATGGAATGTCACCACTAGCAAACCCAATGACCAATAACCGGCCTTCCCAGGCTAATAATCGCCTAGCTGTATCAAAATGCTCTCCGCCCACTGGGTCATAGATCACGTCTACTCCTCGGCCGTCAGTGAGTTCTTTAACCCGGTGGAAAAGAGATTGGTTGCGGTAGTCAATGGCCTCGTCCGCACCTAGGGCAATACATGTTGCTGCTTTCTCTGCGCTGCCGGCGGCTGCGATAACCCAACACCCGTTGCACTTTGCCAGTTGTATAGCGGCCGATCCCACGCCTCCTGCCCCAGCCAAAACCAAAACAGTTTCTCCAGCCTTTAATTGTCCGCGTTGATGGAGTGCGAACCACGCGGTGGTATATGTAATGTCCATGGCAGCCGCGGTATGAGTGCTGACGTGTTCTGGAAGCAATTGGCATTGTTCACTCAAAACAATGGCTTGCTCGGCATAGCCACCAAAAATATCCAGCGTTGGGCCCACAACGCGATCACCTACATTTAACGGGCTGTCTACGCTGGCTTCGATGACAGTCCCCGCCGCTGTCATACCCGGTGTAAATGGTGGGGCTAGTTTTACCTGATAGGTACCCTGGCATTGTAAAATATCAGCGAAATTAAGATCGGTTGCCTCAACGCTGATTCTCACACTGCCCTTTTGCAATGCCGGTAAGTCAGTTTGGACGATGGTCAATTTTTCCCAAGGGTTGCCGAGTTCAGGTATTTGCCAGGCGCGCATGCGTTTCTCTTTTGCTTTTGAGAGGCTGGTATACCAGTAAACTTGGTTGGCTGCGAACACTAGGTAGCAAAAAAATAGTTGTGAATTGCGCGCGAGAATGACGCTGGTCTTCCAACACCTCGAGCCTTGTGGCAGGCTCCTCGCTCTTAAGTTTTGGGCTATGCCAAAGCTTACTCAGATAAAATACTGACTAATAAAGACGATATTGCTATCGAACAATATTTTTGGGCAATAAATACCTATTGGAGTTTTGGGTGACTAAATCATTGGTTTTTCGCGGATTTTGTGGGGCGCTAGTTATGCTGGCCGCTTGGGTTGGCTATGGCTGGCAGGTGGCTACATTTGAGGCTGATGACTATTTACATCTGGCGGACCAGTATGAGGTGACAATACGTCGAGATACCCGAGGCGTGCCGCATATTTTGGGTACCACTAACCCTGATGTTGCGTTTGGTTTTGCGTTTGCTCAGGCCGAAGATAACTGGCAGTTAATAGAAGACTCCATGCCTTTTTATCGAGGAAATAGCGCTCTATACACAGGTCAAGATGGCGCAATTACAGACTATCTTGTGAAATGGTTGGGGCTTTGGGCAACAATTGATGCAAATTATCAGTGGGATATAAGCCCCGATGTAAGAGCATATGTTGAGGCCTACGCAGACGGCATTAACTATTATGCGGCGACTCACCCTGATCAAGTGGATGAACGCATTTTGCCTGTATCGGGAAAAGATGTAGTAGCAGGATTTATGCTTCGCCATCTACTTTTTTATGGTTTTGAAGGCACCATTAAAGAGTTGATCAAACCTACTCGGCAAAAATCTGTGAGCGAGATTATTCGGCCTCGGGCTTTAGATTCATTGCTTGATCGCTCGCAGGATGCGGAGCCGTTATTTTTGCCGCCAGCTATCTTGAAGCAAGCCCCAGGTGAAATTTCTATTGGCGGTGTGCCCATTGGTTCTAATGCTTTTGCCATTGCCCCTGAAATTTCTGCTGAAGGTGCAACTCGTTTGGCGATCAACTCTCATCAGCCTACTACTGGTCCGGTTGCTTGGTATGAGGCGCACCTAAAAAGCTCCAATGGCTTAAATATTATGGGCGGTCTGTTTCCTGGGACGCCTATGGTTAGCGTTGGTTTTACCGAAAACTTAGCTTGGGGCGCTACGGTAAACAATCCTGACTTAGTAGATGTTTTTGTACTGGAGATTAACCCCAACAACCCAAATCAATATCGTTTAGATGGTCAGTGGCAGGATTTGATTGTAACCGAGGTGGATATTGGAATTCGCTTGTGGGGCTTTTTCCCATGGACAGTAAGTCAAGAAGTGTTGGTCTCTAAACATGGCCCCGCTTTGCGTACAGAGCACGGCACTTATGCAGTGCGTTATGCAGGAATGGGCGAGCTCAGACAGGTTGAACAGTGGTACCGAATGAATCTTGCGACCAATTTGGAGCAGTGGCGTGAAGCGATGTCGCTGCAAACGTTTGCAAGTTTCAATTTTGTTTATGCAGATAAAAAAGGGAACATTATGTTTTTGCATAATTCCTTGACCCCTAAGCGCGATGAGCGTTATGACTGGTCGCTTTACTTGCCCGGTGATGATTCGTCCTTAATCTGGAAAGAAAGCCTATCGTTTTTACGGCTACCTCAAGTCATTAATCCGTCTTCGGGTTACGTTCATAGCGCCAATCAAACGCCCTTTAATGTCACTGCGCAAGCCGACAACGTGAAAATCGAAGACTATGCTCCGGGTCATGGTTTCCAAATGGATATGACTAATCGAGCGGTGCGCGGATTGGAGCTTTTTCAGTCCTTTGGTCCATTGATCAGTAAGGAAGAATTTTTTGCAATTAAGCACGACAAGTTTTACTCGCCAAACACTGACTACGTGACTTACTTGGAGCAAATTGAAGGTTTGGAGTTCACCGACCCAAAACGTATGCAGGCGCAGAAAATTTTAGCCGCTTGGGATTTAGGCACAGATTTGACAAACACCGGTACAGCTATGGGTACTTGTGTATTTCTAGCTGCGCAACCGAACGCGAATCGTCGCGAAGACGGTAAAGCCGAGATTAGTGAAATATTGGACAACTGCATAGCGGGGTTAGACAAAGCAGTAGGGCGTATGGATCCACCTTGGGGTGAAGTGAATCGACACGTGCGCGGTGATCTTAATCTTCCCGTGGCTGGTGGGCCGGATATCTTGCGTGCTATCTATGGACGCGGTTTGGAAGAAGATGGTTATTTGACGAATGTGGCCGGTGATGGGCTGTATTATTTGGTTGAATGGGATGCAACGGGCGCGTTAACAGTGGAAGGCGTGCACCAATTTGGAAGTGCAACGTTGGATGAAACGTCGTCTCACTATGCAGATCAAGCCGAAGATTACGCCTTGGAGATACTTCATGACCCTTGGTTTAGTGAAGCTGCATTACAGCAAAATTTACAGCATTCCTATCGGCCGGGAGACTCGCCTTAGCGGTTGGATAGGCATAGTTTCGGATGCCCCTCTTTGCCAGAAAGAGTTGTACTAGAAAATTTTTTAGAAGATTGAACTTGGAGAAAGAAAAGTGAATGCCTTAAAATGCCCAGTCGCTACCTCTACAGATGATCAGGTGCCGCTCATTATCTATCTAGATTTTAAGAGTCCTTATGCTTACTTGGCGGTTGAACCAACACGAAAAATGTTGGCAGAGGTCGGTGTAGTAGCTGATTGGCGCCCATTTATTTTGGATATTCCTAGTTACTTGGGTTCTGCGAAATTGGGTAAAGGTGGCAAAGTCGCCGAGCAAAATCGCAGTAAAGAGCAGTGGTCCGGCGTGAAATACGCATACTTTGATTGCCGGCGTTATGCCAATTTAAAAAATATGACCGTTCGCGGTACCGTCAAAATTTGGAATACAGATCTGCCTGCTGTTGGCTGGTGGTGGGTGAAGCAGCAAGAAAGCTTGGAGCAGCAGTGCGCGCCCAAAAGTCTGATGGAAAAATATATAGACGCCGTTTATGAGCCGTTTTGGCGACGTGAGTTTGACGCCGAGGACATCGACTCGGTGGAGCGAGTTCTAGCGGATGTGGGCGCAAATATTGACGGATTTAAAGATTATGCGGCGGGGCCGGGTTTACAAGCCAACGCTCAGTTTCAGTCAGATGCATTTGAGTCAGGGATTTACGGCGTACCTACCTATGTTTTGGCTAATAAGGTTTTGCCAAATCAAGGTCTGCCAGATGAAGTTTTGCCAAGTGAGGATAAAGGCGTCCCGCAGAAATTTTTTGGTCGCGAACACCTGCCGCTTATTCGCTGGTATCTGCAGGGCCAAGTAGGTGGGCGACCAGATGTTGCTTACGAAGTGGGCGACGATGCTCAAATACTAGCAGACCCTGAATTGCCTTCGGACTCTATATTGCCGGTCTATATAGACGTCAAAGCGCCGCAAAGTTATCTGGCCTTGGCTGGAACTTTGGCGATGGCTGCGAAGGAGAACATTGCATTGGATTGGCGCTTTTTCCACGGACAGCCGTTACGTAACCCCGGCGTTTGGATTGAAGGTGAAGACCGCGGCGCAATGCATCGTCGAATTCGCGGCACATACGTCGGGCAAGATATTGAACGCTATGCTCCCCATGCACTTGCGGATCTGTACGTCACAGAGCGCTCCAGCGCCCCAGCATTTGGCTTAGCTTGGGTCAAAGCGCTAGCTGCACAAGGGCAGGATGTTCAAGTGGGTGGTTATGTGGAGGCGGTTTTGCTGCGTTTTTGGCAGCAACAAGAAGACATTGATTCTTTAGCCGGTGTTGAGAGCGTGCTCCTCCATTTGGGCGTTACCACTGATGGCTTTTTTGAGTTTGTTGACCGTGCCGGATTGGCCGCCGTAGAACTGGCTGCAACTCAGGCGCAAGAGTTAGGTGTCTCGGTGAGTCCAACTTACTTTATTGGCACCGAGCCCTTCCAAGGGCGACAGCACTTGCCTTTGTTAGCTGCCCGCTTAAGGCCTTAGGCTAAGGACTTCTAGGTAACTGCTGGGCGTTTGTTTTTCGGCTTTTGTTGACAGATTGCTGGATTATTCGTCAGTATCTCTGTCGCTCGAACTGCGGACTCTGGTTAATAGCGTCAATCATGGTCACTAATTGAGCTGGAGTTAGGGGTGCTGATGCCCTGATTTTTTATTTTACAAGGTAACATTATGAAGACAAGAATTACGGAACTTTTTGGTATTGAGCACCCGGTAATCCAAGGAGGCATGCATTATGTTGGCTTGGCGGAGATGGCGGCGGCAGTTTCCAACGCCGGTGGCTTGGGCATTATTACTGGTCTTACTCAGGGCACACCAGAAAAATTAGCTAACGAAATTGCGCGCTGCCGTGAAATGACCGACAAGCCTTTTGGCGTTAACTTGACCTTTTTGCCTTCTCTAACACCTCCTGATTATCCAGGTTTGGTTAACACTATCATTGAAAGTGGTGTTAAGGCGGTAGAAACAGCGGGTAACAACCCTGCGAAATGGTTGCCTCAGTTAAAAGAGGCGGACATTAAGGTTATTCATAAGTGCACTTCTGTAAGGCACGCGCTCAAAGCACAAAACATTGGCTGTGATGCCGTTTCTGTAGATGGTTTTGAATGTGGCGGACACCCTGGTGAAGACGATATTCCTAATTTCATTTTATTACCTAGAGCTGCAGATGAGTTAACGATTCCCTTTGTAGCGTCTGGCGGCATGGCAGATGCACGCTCGTTAGTTGCCTCTCTCGCAATGGGCGCTGAAGGCATGAACATGGGCACACGTTTTATTGCTACTAAAGAAGCGCCAGTGCATGAAAATGTTAAACAAGCGATTCTTGCTGCTTCAGAATTAGACACTCGTCTGGTTATGCGCCCGCTGCGTAACACCGAACGTGTTTTAACAAACAAAGCTGTCGAGCGCCTTTTGGTAAAAGAACAAGAGATGGGTGCTGACCTTAAGTTTGAAGATATCGCAGCCGAAGTAGCCGGTGTCTACCCGAAGATCATGATGGAAGGCACCATGGAAGCTGGCGCTTGGTCATGCGGTATGGTTGCTGGTCTTGTTTATGATATTCCATCAGTACAAGAGCTAATGGACCGCATTATGAGCGAAGCTGAATCCCTGATCACTAAGCGTCTTGCTGGTTTTGCTGCCTAGCACAAGCCTGAAAGTTTAGTCTGCCCAAAGCATTGTGCGCTTTGGGCGCTAAACAAACGTTCAAAAAAAACCTATACCGAAAATCATATAAGGAATTGATATGCGCGAAGCAGTCATCGTTTCAACCGCTCGTACACCTATTGGTAAAGCTTACCGCGGAGCATTTAACAGCACTTTAGGGCAGAGCCTGGGTGCGCACGCCATCAAGCATGCCGTCGCGCGCGCGGGTATTGATCCAGCCCAAGTGGAAGACGTTATTATGGGCGCCGCTCTACAAATGGGTAGTAGCGCCTTTAATACTGCGCGCCAGTGTCTGTTAGAAGCAGGCCTTCCTGACAGCGTTCCAGGTCAAAGCATAGATCGTCAATGTTCTTCCGGCATGATGGCTATTGGTATTGCTGCCAAGCAGATCATTGCTGACGGTATGGATGTGGCTATTGGAGGTGGCGTTGAATCTATTTCAACCAATCAAACTGGTGATATGTTCACGACTCCTAGCCCCTGGCTAATGGAAAATCAGCCTGGTTTATATATCCCGATGATTGAAACCGCAGAGATTGTGGGTGAGCGTTACGGTGTAAGCCGTGAAGATCAAGACGCTTATGCTGCTCAGTCTCAGGCGCGTACTGCCGCTGCTCAACAAGCAGGTGCGTTTGATGATGAGATCGTACCGTTAGCTTCAGTAATGAAGTTGGTGAATAAGGAGACCGGTGAGGTCAACGAGATTGAAATGAATTTGGACAAGGACGAAGGTAATCGTCCGGGTACAACTTATGAAAGTCTGTCTGGCCTGAAACCAGTATTCGGTGGCGGTCAGGTGATTAAAGAAGGCAAGCACGTTACTGCGGGTAATGCCTCCCAACTGTCTGACGGCGCGTCAGCTTGTGTATTAATGGAAGCCAAGGTTGCTGAACAACGTGGCCTTCAGCCGCTAGGTGCTTATCGTGGGATGGCAGTTGCCGGTACGAAAGCGGATGAAATGGGTATTGGTCCTATTTTCGCTATTCCAAAGTTGTTGGAAAAAAATGGTTTAACCATGGACGATATTGGCCTTTGGGAACTCAATGAAGCATTCGCCGTGCAAGTAGTCTATTGCCGCGACAAGTTAGGTATTCCTGATGAATTACTTAATGTAAACGGTGGCGCTATCTCAGTAGGTCATCCTTACGGCATGTCTGGATCGCGTATGGTTGCTCACGCGTTGATCGAAGGTAAGCGCCGTGGTGTTAAATATGTTGTAGCCACCATGTGTGTTGGCGGCGGCATCGGTGCTGCGGGCTTGTTTGAAGTTCTCTAGGATAAGCTAAACCTTTCGACGCTGGCTAAGATCAGTGCTGAAGTAAATAAGACCAGCTAGTGCCAAAGGGCTTAGCTGGTTTTTTTTCGATAAACGTTCTTCAACTCAATGGCGCTTTAGATCAACCTAAAGACAATCGTCAAAAGCCCTAAGGTCAAAAGCCATGGCGTTAAAAGGGCAAGCTAGGGCTTTATCAATAAGGAAAATCATGAGCACATATACTTCTCCTACAGAATTTCTAGCCACCAAGCTTGTCGATGGTGTTTTAACTATTACCCTTAACCGTCCGGATGCGCTAAATGCTTTTCGCCCTGAAATGTTGGAGGGCATTGCGCAGCTTATAAACGCCGCTAATACTGATCCTCTGGTGGCTGTTGTTGTTTTAGCGGGTGCGGGTCGTGCCTTTTCTGCTGGAGTTGACTTGAAGGTGCTGCAAGGCACTGAGCCCCAAGGCGGTAAAGTGGGTGATGTCTTTGATGCCCCAGCCCAGCGCGCATATCTCGCTATACGCGGTGCGCATATGCCGGTTATCGCTAAGGTCCATGGCGCCTGTTTTACTGGTGCGCTGGAGATAGCCCTGCACTGCGATTTTATATTTACCACTGCGACTACAAAGTTTGGTGACACCCATGCCAAGTTTGGTCTTCGTCCCACTTGGGGCATGACCCAGACTCTGGCTCAAGCGGTAGGTTTACGCAGGGCGAAAGAATTGTCATTCACGGCAAGAATATTTTTGGGCGCGGAGGCGGTCGAGTTAGGTATGGCGTGTGCGGCGGTTGAGGATATCGAGGCTTTAGATGCATTAGTGGCTCAGCGAGCAGAAGCAATTGTTGCTAATTCTTCAACAGCAGTCGCTGCCATAAAGGATTTATACAATATTTCTCAGCAAGGCCATGCCATGCAAGATGCGTTAGAGGCTGAGTTGGCCAGAGAATATCCGCAGATTACCGATACATCGGCAAGACTGGCCGGGTTCTAGTCCCGGCCCTTTTGAACCGCGGATGTGTCGGCCTTTATGGCAAAGGTGAATAGTCTGTCTTTGTCATAAATACCTTGTTGATATCCGCGACTAAACGACCGTCGCTGATTGAGGCCGCATATACTGCCTGCCAGGCTGGGTCGGTGCCAAATGCTTGCCACGCAACAGCGGCTTCAGCAAGGCTTGGATGTGCAACTACGTAGACCAAAGTATTGGGCTGCTCCAGTGGCTTCCAATAGCTGATATTTTCAATGCCGTGTTTAGCAAATAGCGCCATAGTGTGGTCCCTAAAGCGCGTTTCCAATGCGCCTAACTTGCCGGGAAAGGTGGTGTAAGTGCGCAGTTCATAGACGCGCTTGTCTGGGTGCTGGGAGTAACCTTCATGATCGTCCGCAAAACTATTGAGGCTTACAAAGGTAAGTAAAATGCTGCCCAGTAGAGCGGTCAGCTTGCAAAGTACTTTTACTAGGGGCTTGTTTGTGAACATGACGATGCCTGTATTGAGTGATTGATTTACGCTATATATTAGATGCCCTTCACCCAGATGGATAGTTGGCAGACAGGGCGACTTTAGCTCGCACTTTTGCCTATCTTTACCCATATTCCTTCGTCTTTAATGCTGAGTCTTTGCGGGGTAAGCTCTGGGCATGGGCTTATCGCTCAGCACTAGTACAACTCGAACTGGGGAATGGGATATGTACATAAGGTTGTTTTCAATTCTGGCCGGCTTGCTTTTGGCCGGACTTGCTCAAGCGGATATCAAGCGCACAACCTCTGGCAAACCTGACTTGTCCGGTTTTTATGACAGCGGCACCCTAACCCCGCTTAATCGGCCTGAAGAGTTTGGCGAAAAAAAGTTCATGTCCCGTGCAGAAGCCGAAGTGCTGAAACAAATGAGCGGCTTGCTGCAATCAGATGCTCAGCAAATCAGCGATCCAGATCGGGAGGCTCCCCCCAGCGGCGGCGACGGTAAGCACAGTTTTGGCGCTGGCGGTGTAGGGGGTTACAACACGTTTTGGGTTGATCCAGGTAGCGACGTTTCTGAGCTGAACGGACAAATAAGAACCTCCATTGTTTACCAGCCCGTAAATGGTCGACAGCCTGCAAGAACACCCCGAGGTAACCAGGCTATGGCCGATAATTTTAGCTCTTTTGCTTACACTAATGATGGCACTGCGTCTTGGCTAAAAAAAGGCGGACATGGTCCTTTCGACGGGCCTGAAGACTTGGCGCTGGCGGAACGCTGCCTGCTCGGTTTTAGTGCAGGTCCGCCGAGTCTGCCTGGTCTTTATAACAACTATAAGCGCATTGTGCAGACCGAAGACCATATAATGATCCTATTAGAAATGGTTCATGACGCTCGCGTGATTCGAATGAACTCTAAGCATGGACCAGCCAGTCATCGTTCGTGGTTAGGCGACGCCGTTGGCCGCTGGGAAAGCGATACCTTAGTTGTTGAAACCACCAATTTCCGTAACCAAACCGGCCTTTACGGGGGTGACGAAAACCTTTATCTGATAGAGCGTTTTACTTTGCAAGAAGACGGCAACTTACTTTATGACTTCACTGTGAAAGACGACACCGCGTGGACGGAGCCTTGGAGCGGTGCCTATGTTTGGCAAACCTCTCAGGACAAGGTTTATGAGTACGCTTGTCATGAAGGCAACTACGCGATGGGCAATATCCTGCGCGGTGCGCGGCTGTTAGAAAGTGAGGCGTTGGCTGAACAGGCTGAAAACGCTAATTAGATCGGCTCTTAAAAGCAGTTTTTAAACAGGGCTTTTGCTAAAAATTGAGAGGGGAGTGCGCTTTGGAATTTGAGGGATTTGATATTAGACCTGCTACTGATGCAGAGATGGGTCAACTTGGGCTTATGGGTTCTTACTCGTACGCTGGAGCGTTTGGTGATGGCGAAGACAATGTGGTCGCCAAGAGTACGAAGGCTGAGTGGACCTTATGCGCGTTTGACCAAGCGACTCGCACAGAGAAAGGTCAAGCCACCATGGCTACATCATTCTGCGCATTCCCGTTTACTACTCGTGTGAATGGCAAGGCTATGGCCATAGCGGGAATTTCTACTGTGGGTACTCGGCCCGAATATCGGCGAATGGGTTTGCTACGCAAAATTATGACTAGGGCTTTCGCAGAGCAAAAAGAACGCGGTCAAAGTGTTGCTGGGCTTTGGGCTTCTCAAGCGGCTATTTATCAGCGTTATGGCTTTACCCATGCGGGTATGAATCGAAACTATGCGGTAGATACTGTTGATATTCAGCTAAGTTTGGATAAATCCAGCGCCTTCTTAGAGTCACCTGTGGTGACTAGATACACGCCAGCGCAAGGGCTAGACGCTGCTCGCGAGGTCTACAAAAATTTTATCGCCCAGCGCACGGGCTATCTGCATCGAGGTAAGTCTTTATGGCTGAATAGCACGTTAGATGAAACTACCACCGATGGCCCGGTATATATTGCTTTAGCAGGTACACTTGAAGCGCCACTCGGATATGTTGTTTACACCTTGCGGTCTAATCTTGTAGCTAACCGAGCGCGTTCCCAAGAAATTAAAATTCGCGATTTTGCTTGGTTAGACTTGGCGGCCTATCAAAGCCTTTGGCAATTCATCGGCAAGCACGATTTGGTTGGGCGGGTGGTCTGGGCGAATGCGCCCATGGATGATCCTGCGCTGGCCCTGTTTCAAGAACCAAGGATGTTGCACAGCCAAGATACCGAAGCCAGTTGGTGGCGTATTGTGGATGCCCCTAACGCACTGGCTCAGCGCGGTTATAGTGTGAGTGATGACATTAAAGTTGGCATTGCTGGAGATGACCTGGCGCCTTGGAATAATGGCTGTTGGCGTCTGTGTAGTGAGGATGGCGAGGCCAGCGTTCAGCCAAGTAGCGATGAGCCAGACGTCACGTTGTCTATTAAAAGCTTAACGTCCATTTTCTGTGGTATGCACCGAGCCCAAGACTTAGCCAACTGGGGCTTGCTTAGCGCACAAACAAATGCCATTGCCCGCCTTGACAGACTCATGGGCACTCAGTACGCGCCACACTGTCCGGACCACTATTGATGAGAGCGGCTGATAACGCCTCGCAATACCTTCGCCCTGAGGCCAGATCAGGGCGCGTGTCCATTGCCACCAAGTTAGCCCACGGCGTAGGTTCCATGCCCGGCAATTATAAAGATTTCGTTTTCAGTACTTTTCTACTGCTCTACTACTCGCAAATTCTAGGTTTGTCCGCCAGCTGGGTCTCACTGGTGTTGGCCATTACACTTCTTGTTGATGCCGTCACTGACCCCTTGATGGGCGCTATTTCGGATAACTTTAAGCCGCGACTGTTCCCCAGTCTTGGGCGTCGCCATGTCTTTATGTATTTGGCCATTCTGCCTTTGGGCATATCTTTGTTTTGTCTTTTTTCACCACCAAAATGGGAAAGCCAGCAGGCGTTGCTGGCATGGCTATGTTTTTGGGCCATTTCAGCGCGGCTGGCGTTTACGCTCTACGTTGTGCCCTGGGCTGCTCTCTCCGCCGAACTCACCGATGATTATGAAGAACGTACGAGTATTGTGGTTTATCGAGTGGCCATGGCGTGGGTTGGCGGTATCGCTTTTCAGGTTTTTGTCTACACGTTTATCATGCCGGACGTTGGTGAGAGCTACGGTCAACTTGACGTTAATAATTACTCTGTACTTGCTTTTTGGTTAGCGGGCTTAGTTATGTTGTGGGCGGCAATTACCACGCATTTTACCCGCAACCAAATACCCTATTTACGCCAACCTACTGATCCTGCGCCATTAGAATTGAATCTGTTTTTAACGGAGGTTCGGCTTGCGTTTGCAAGCAGAAACTTCCGTTTGTTTTTTGCCGTCTCGCTGACCTTTTTTGCTACCGCAGGTACTGGCGCGGTATTTGATATTTATATGAATACCTATTTTTGGGAGCTACGCAGCGAAGATCTTCGCTGGCTTGGGGTATCGATTACTTTCGCCTTCATAGCCCTGGCCATTGCTGGCCCGATACAACGTCGCTTCAACAAACGCGATATAGCTGTAGTTTGTTTAATGTTGTTGATTATCACTTTGATCACTAAGGTGTCGTTTAGATTTACCGATATTTGGCCAGATAATGGCGATGCAAAATTATTGCCACTGCTGGTGTTGTTCACCTGTATCCAAATGTTTTTTGTCACGCTGTTTTCGGTGATGGTTGTGGCTATGTTGCCTGATATGGTTGACGAACAGCAGTTGTTGGTAGGGCGGCGTCAGGAAGGAGTGTTTGCCTCTGCATTTAGTTTTGCCAGTAAGACCACAGCGGGTTTTGGGCTATTGGTAGGCGGGTTGCTTCTAGAACATGTTATTGCCTTTCCAACTCAGGCTTTGCCGGGGGGGATTCCGGCGGATACCCTAATCGCTCTGGGTGTGGTGGACGGTTTGTTGGTGCCCTGTTTGTTTTTTCTGCCGGTTTATTTGCTGAGCCGGTATTCATTGTCTAGAGATAAGCTTGCCGATATTCAGGCTCTGCTACCTGATCATTAATTGTCCGACTGGCAAAGAGTGCCTTTATCGCCCTGTCGAAAAGCTGGATACTAGTTTAAAAGTTTTGAGGAAATTAGATGTTAGAGAAAGTTAATCCATCTACAGTAGGTATGTGTGAAGACCGCCTAGAGCGTGTTACCCAATGGCTAGAGGAGCAAGTGAGCAGTGAGCGGCTGGCTGGGGCCAGCGTGATGATTTCTCGCCAAGGAAAAATCTCCTACCTGCAAGCTACAGGTTTTGCTGATAAGGAAGTCGCTAAGCCATTTAATGAAGACAGTGTGGTGCGGATATATTCAATGTCTAAACCCATTACTTCCGTCGCCGCAATGATGCTTTATGAACAGGGCTACTTTCAACTTGACGACCCGATAGCTAAATATATTCCAGAGTTTGCGAATACACCCGTTTGGCAGGGCGGCGATGCCAGCGTTAGCCAGACAGTAGCGCAAGCCAGCCCGATTTTGGTAAAGCACCTAATGTCTCATACCTCTGGGCTGACTTATGGGTTTATGCAGAGCAATGTAGTAGACGCCGAATATCGTAAAGAGAAGATTGAGTTTATTAACTTTGATGATAGCTTGGCTGAGATTGTCACGCGCCTTGCCAAGATCCCGCTGATTTCCCAGCCTGGTAGTCAGTGGAATTATAGCGTATCCACAGATGTATTAGGTCGGCTTGTAGAAATTTGGTCAGGTATGCGCTTGGCTGATTTTTTCCAACAGAGAATTTTTATACCATTGCAAATGCATGACACTGCGTTTCAAGTGAAAGCGGAAAACCGAGATCGCTTTTCTGCTCTTTATGGTCCTGCAAACGGTGTCGATATGAGTAGTGTGGGCAAGGCCGCTTTGAATGATAAGAAGGAGAATCGGCTTGGTTTAACGCTCCAGGAAGGGTCGAGTAAGTCGCGCTATTTCAATGCGCCTAAGTCTGATTCAGGCGGCGGCGGATTGGTCGGTAGTATTGGTGACTATGGGCGCTTTTGTCAGATGTTATTGAATGGTGGAGTGTTGGATGGGTCCCGATTGCTAAGCCCAACGACGGTTCGATTTATGAGCGCTAATCAACTGCCAAATGACTGTGATATGGCTGCTATGGGCCAGCCGGTTTGGAGTGAAACCAGCTATGACGGCATTGGCTTTGGTTTAGGTTTTGCAGTTGTTCTTGACCCACCTAAAGCTTCAATCATTACTTCTAAGGGTGAGTACCATTGGGGTGGTGCTGCCAGTACTTTTTTCTGGATCGATCCTGTAGAAGATCTATTTGTAGTTTTTTTTACGCAGCTTATACCGTCATCTACGTACCCCATTCGTCGTGAGTTGCGTGCTCGGGTGTATCAGGCGCTGGTTGAATAACGAGCAGTTGTTTTATTCAGGCACATTACGGGGGTCTTATGCAATTAGAGGTTTTTTAAGCGCTTAATATCCCTGGGGATGCCCATTATCATCCATGTGCTGAAGCCTAGGAGCGTCGAGGTATAGCTAAGGGTGAGGTGCATATTTTTCGAGATTGGGCGGAAGATAAGTATTTATCAAAATACCTAACGAAAGATTTCCGTATATGTGCCTGTTCAAGGTGTCAGCAATACCCAGCCCTTAAACCTACTGGTATTTAGTGATGGCGCGGCTATCTGGGCGGCAAAGGCAGTATTCGCTCGGTGAATGTGTTGGAAACCTTGATTGCTGATGGGTTGTTGCCAGCAACGCGAGGTGAGACATTGAGTCAGCAAGAAGTAGACCGAGCTATATGTGGTATATCTAGCGGCGGCGTTTGCGCCTTTAATGCAGCGTGGCATAGGCCGGAAGCAGTTTGTAAAAGAAGCCCCACTAGGGGCCTCTTTTAATTAGGAGGATCTGTGAGGAACTTATAAGATCCTACGAGAATTAAGAGGACTGAAGAATGACTACCTACGTAACGGCGCAAATAAACATTCAGAACCGCGAAAAATACGCGCTTTACGAACAAGGATTTATGGAAATTTTTGTTCGTTATGAAGGCAAGATGCTCGCTGTAGATGAAGCCCCCCAGGTATGGGAAGGGCAGTGGACCTGCTCGCGTACGGTGCTGATTGAGTTCCCATCAGTCGAGGCTGCTAAAGCGTGGTACAACAGCACAGAGTATCAACAGTTGGCGTCACATCGCTGGGCAGCCTCAAACGCCAATATTGCTCTGCTAGAGGGCGTAGTTGCAGCAACCTAGCTGTTGCTAGTCTCACATTGATACCCGCTGGTTCTCTAAAAACGAGTCAACGTTGCTTGCGTTAACTTAAGGGGAGCCCTCTGGGCCCCAGTGCACGGCTAAGAGCTTCTCTATCGGTTGTTTGTGCGAGCCAAAAGAGCGGTTGAACAGGTCACCGTCAGTAAAGTGTTCTAGGGTAAATCCGAAGGGGTCTTTCCAATAGTCTAAAACTTGGCTGCCTAATACGTGCTTGCCCACTCCCCAGCGCTGCCCATAACCCTTTTGCGCGAGAAAGTGGTGGGACTGCATGATGTAGTCCCAATGGCAGACTTCGAAAGCCGCATGATTAAATTTGCTGTGGCCTGCGCCGACTAAAAATAGAGTGTGGTGGTCTACATATTCCTCACCTCGGTCCAACCGCATAAATGTGCCCAATGTTTTCTCCGCGTTACCGATATAAATTTCGTCACAGGTGATAAAACCAATGCGCTCTTTGTACCAGGTTTCGCTGATGCGAAAATTTGTGACATTCAATACGCAGTGTCCAAGCCGTTTAATGCTGGGTGCGGTTGCAGTAAAGCTAACCCTTTGGCCTTGCCTAGGGCTGTCCTGATCCTCTTGATTAAATGGTGGTCGAAATGGTGGCGGCAACTTGCTGGCTTGCGATACGCCATAAACAATGTCTACTTCATTGCCGTCAGGATCGACCATTCGTGCTCTTAGTCCGCCTCCGGGGAGGTCTATATTCTCTATTGCGACATTATCGATTGCGGCAATACGCTCTAACTCTGACTGCGTTAGCGCCTCAAATCCCGTGCCTTTGAACTTTGCTTGCCCCTTGGCCTGCTCGGCTATATAAATGTAAGGCGCGCTATCGTAGCCTCTGGCCAAAAGTCGATTTTCTTCTCGTGAGACTTCAAAGCCAAAATCTGTAAGAAATTGAGTTTGCCTGACTAAGTCTTCGATTTCGAAGCGCACATAAAGTAGATCTTTGATGGCAGTCATTGTCGGTCCAAAAGTGCTGAGTAAGCTTAAAATTATGTCGGAAAGTTGCTCTGCTCAAGGAAAAAGAGCACGCTTTATTTTGTGTCGAGTAAGTAATTTGGGCTAAACTTTTTGCTAGTAAGATATAAGATAGTCTTAAGGATAAGAAAATGCTCACATCGATCAGTAATAGCGGCGCGGTAAGAACCCTCGCCTTTAATCGCCCAGAAGCCCTAAATGCATTTAACGACGATATGTTTGATGCGGTGGCCGCTGACGTTTTGGCCGCTGCAGTGGATGACAGTGTCAAAGTATTGGTAATCACTGGCACTGGCAGAGCATTTTCTGCGGGCATGGATTTGGCGGCCGAGCGCGGAGGAGCGGCTCCTATGTACGGTTTCCCCGGCATGTTTGAGGCTATTATTGAATTCCCTAAACCCATTCTGCTGGCGATTAATGGGTTAGGCGTTGGCTTTGGTTGCACTATTTGTGGTTTGGCTGACTTGGTTTTTATGGCCGACGGCGCTCGTCTGCGCTGTCCTTTTACCTCTTTAGGTTTAACCGCAGAGGCCGGTAGCACTATTACTTTCCCTCAATTAATGGGCTATCAAAATGCATTTTGGGGGCTTTTGAGTTCTCAATGGATGGATGCTCAAACTTGTAAAGATTTAGGCCTGGTATTTGCTGTGACAGAGAGCGAGCAGCTGTTGAGCAAGGTTTACGAACATGCGCAAATTCTGGCTGCCCAGCCGTTGTCATCCCTTGTCGATACCAAGGAGCTAATGATGGCGCCGCGGCGCGAAGGCTTGCGCGCAGCTTACAAGATAGAAGGCGTTGCGCTAGCCAATTTGATGGGTGGGCCAGCTAATTTGGAGGCCGTAGCTGCGTTCAAGGAGCGCAGGCAGGCGGACTTTTCAAGCTTTTAGCGATTACTTGAAAGGGACATGTTGCGGCTGCCCCTATATGAAGCTTTGAGCCTTGTTAATACCCCTACTCTTCTGTTGCTGGTCGGCCTGGTCACCAAGTTTGTCGCGCTGCGATGCATCTTGCAGCTTCAAAAGTCTGGGTGCGCAGGTGGTCGAGGCGGGCGTTTAAATTCCGAAAGCTTAGCGGGTCCTCAGCCTCAAGGGATTTGCCGATGATCAAATCGGAAAAAGTGTCTACCCCGCCATAACAACCCAAAATCAATGTCGCCCCAGCAAGTTCGTGGGCGTCTACTTTTACTACTGCTCGACGTAACACCATGAGCCAAAATTTCTCTTCCGTCTCGACGAGTAAACCTATTAGCTCTCTGGTGGTATTACTTAGATCGATAAATTGTTGGTTTAGTGTCGTCATAGTTTTATTCGAGTTTTCGGCTTTTAGTTTTTTTGGGCGTGGAGCACCCGTCGTATTGTTCAATGTTACTAGATGGGTCTAAATATTAGTCAGATATTTGTTGTCAACAACTCGGTCTATTGCGTTATCTGATGGAATTTTTGTCTAGAAATAACGTAAGGTGTTCGAGGGAAAATATTTTGAAGGGGAAAGTATGAGAGAAAATAAAGCAATGTCCGCGTGGGCAAAGGATGAACAAACTATTGGCTGCTGGTTAAGCCTTGCAAACGCTTATTCGGCCGAAGTTATGTCGAAATTAGGTTTCGATTGGGTTTGCATTGATATGCAACATGGGCTTATTGATTACGCCGATGTGAGAGATATGCTGCCTGCCATTTCCAACTCTGACGCCACACCTATTGTGAGGGTGCCTTGGAATGAACCCTATGAAATTATGAAAGTACTGGATGCTGGTGCGTATGGGGTCATCGTGCCAATGGTGAACAACCGTGAGGAAGCAGAGCTTGCGGTGCGCGCCTGTCGTTACCCACCCTTAGGCAACCGCTCCTTTGGACCTATTCGTGCTGCGCTTTACGCTGGGCGTGGATATGCCGTTGAAGCCAACGACCAAATAGCTTGCATTGCCATGATTGAGACTGCTGAAGGCATAGCCAATGCAGATGAAATAATGTCTACACCGGGGCTTAACGGTGTTTACATTGGTCCCGCAGATCTGGCTTTGTCTATGGGGTTGCCCGCTATGGGAGATCAACCTCAGCCCGAGCACCTGGCAATGGTTAAATCGTTGTTGGCCAAGTGTAAGGCCCACGGTATTGCGGCGGGCATTCATACTGGCGGCATCGAATATACCCAAAAGTATTTGGAATTGGGGTTTAACTTTGTCACTTTGGGTAGTGATTCTGGGCACATGACGAAAAATGCCGCTAAAGAGTTAGCAGCGGCCCGGGGTATCGCCGAGACAAAACGTGAAGGCGCAGGCTATTAACCTGTTTAGATCCATTTATTTTATGTTGATGGGTAAGTAGCTGATGATCGTGCTTGTTTTAATACTCGTTGTTGTAGTGTTTGCACCAAGCTTGTGGGTACGTTGGGTAATGAATGCCTACTCAAAGGATTTAGAAGGCATGCCAGGTACGGGCGGTGAATTAGCTCAGCACCTAGTGGACCGGTTTGGTCTTGAATCGGTAAAGGTAGAGACCACGGCAATCGGTGATCACTATGACCCAGTGGATAAGCGTGTGCGATTGAGCGAAGCCAATTTTTCTGGTCGTTCTTTAACGGCAGTTGCCATTGCCGCCCATGAAGTGGGCCATGCAATGCAAGATCATCAAAATGATCCGCGGTTGGTGATAAGAACCAAGCTGGTGCCTATTGCCGACAAGGTTGCACGATTCAGTGCTGGGGCTATTTGGGCTGCGCCTATTTTTGCTTTGGTAACCCGTCACCCAGTGCCGTTTTGGGTGCTTGCTGCCTGCGGTCTTGGCGGCCTCCTGATTCGTATGATGGTTCATCTTGTAACGTTGCCGATAGAGTGGGATGCAAGTTTTGGTAAAGCGCTACCGGTCTTGAAGGCTGGCTCTTACTTGGGCTCTAATCAAGAGCAGGTTGTTGCTAAGATTTTACGTGCCGCGGCTTTTACTTATGTTGCTGCGGCGTTGGCAGATGTGCTCAACCTTACTCGTTGGGCCGCATTACTTTTGCGCCGCTAGAGATGGATAATAGGCCACAAAAAATCTCTTTTTAAAAAATTCAGGTGGTCTGCTTTGACACCATCGCTCGCCTGCATTTTTATTTCCGGGCTATGGTAAAGATGTTTCTATTTAATACTGAGATGCAAGCTAATTCATGTGGTTAGAAAAATGAGAATTGTTAGTTGGAACGTGAATGGGCTTCGTGCATGCGCAAAGCGCGGGTTTCTGGATTTTTTAGAATCTTCAAAAGCTGACGTTGTTGCGTTACAGGAAGTTCGTGCTTTTCCAGAGCAGTTACCGCCTAATGTTTTGGCCCCCGCAAATTGGCACGTATGCTTTGCACCGGCGAAACGTCCCGGCTATAGCGGGGTGGCTATTTACAGTAAAATCAAACCTAGCCGTATTGAGACTAGTCTGGGTGAGGACCGCTTCGATGACGAAGGGAGGCTTGTCATTGCACACTATGGCCGGATGGCGGTGGCGTGCGTGTACTTCCCTAACGGCAGTGGAAAAGATCGTGATAATTCCCGAGTGGCTTATAAAATTAATTTTTATAAAGCAGTGTTCGATCGCATTGAAGTGCTGCGCAAGCGAGGTCCTGTATATGTAGTGGGTGACTACAATACAGCCCACGAAGAAATTGATTTGGCGCGACCAAAGACCAATAAAAAGGCCAGTGGATTTTTACCTATTGAGCGTGACGAACTCACTCGTTGGCAGGAGTATGGTTGGGTAGATACATTTAGAGCAACCCACTTAGATGAACCAGATCATTATTCATGGTGGCGCCAATCTGGCGGTGCGCGCGAAGATAATGTGGGGTGGCGCATAGACTATGTATTTGCCTCACGTTCCGGAATGCGCAGGGTTAAAGAGGCCTTTATTTGGCCTCATGTTTTAGGCTCCGACCACTGTCCGGTGGGTATAGACTTAGTCTAAGTAAACCGGCGAGTGTAACGGTACAAAAGAATAGGAACAAACGGATGGCTCAATTATTCCCTAATCACCCCAATTTGCGTGGTGGTTTTGCGCCTTTACAAATGGAATCCGATGTTCATGATTTAATCATTGACGGCGAAGTGCCTAAGCAACTCAAGGGTACTTTCTACCGTAACGGTCCAAATGCTCAGTACGCCCCCAGAGGCGCGTATCATATGTTCGGTGGTGATGGCATGGTCCACGCCCTACGTGTCGAGGATGGCCGAGTTAGTTATCGTAATCGCTGGGTGCGAACCCAACGCTTTGAGAAAGAACGAACTGCCGGGCGCGCACTCTTTAGCAGTTTTAACCCTATGGACGTCGATGAAAGTGTTCAGGGTATGCAAACCGACGGCGTCGCCAATACCAACATAATTTGGCACGGCGGTAAGCTTTTAGTGTTGGAAGAGGCTCATGCGCCTATGGAGCTAGACCCCAACACATTGCAAACCAAAGGTGTACACACCTTTGGTGGCAAGTTGCTCGGACCAATGACCGCTCATCCCAAAATAGATAAAGAAACTGGGGAAATGTTTTTCTTTGGTTACAACGCCGACGGTAAAATCTCAGAACACATGACTTTCAGTGTTGTAGACGCGAATGGGTTGGTCTCTCGCTCTGAGTCATTTGTCGCACCTTACGCATCTATGGTGCACGATTTTATGGTGACAAAAGAGCATATTCTGTTTCCGATCATGCCGCTTACTGGATCACTTGAGCGTGCTTTCGCAGGCGGTCCGGTTTACGCTTGGGAGCCAGAGAAGGGTGTACATATCGGCGTTATGCCCAGAACAGGCTCAGTCAAAGATTTACGCTGGTTCCATGGTGCTCCCAGTTACGTATTTCACCCTATGAATACTTATACTCAGGGTAGCAAGATCATTAGTGATGTTTGTGAGTATCCAGAAGCACCATTGTTTCCGTTAGTAGATGGTAGCCGTGGAGATCCAAAGAAGGCTTTGGCGAAAATGGTGCGCTGGACCTTCGATTTAGACAGGGAAAGCGATGAGTTTCAGTCTGAGCAATTGCATGACATTGTTTGTGAATTTCCTCGTTTTGATGAGCGTCTGACTGGCATGAACTATCGCTACGGCTATTTTGCAGGCGATACTCAACCGCCGGAAAAAGTAGGCGGCTTTAATGTTATTGGTGCGGTAGACCACAAGACTAACGCCCTAGATTTGTATGATGTGGGAGAGGGTTGTGCAACCGGCGAGCCAATTTTTGTGCCGGCTTCTAGTACTGCTAGCGAGGGTGAAGGGTTTTTGTTGGCACACGTTTACGATGCAAATAGAGACGCCAGTCACTTAGCCATTATGGACGCGCAAAACGTTGCCGCTGGCCCTCTCGCTAAAGCCTATCTGGATCACCGTATCCCTTACGGATTTCATGGCAACTGGCGTAATTCAGACTAGTAGTTGGCGTATAGCGGGACAAGCTAACTGAGGTTTTCTTGTTGAATGCTGCCACAATATGGCGCCATTTTTGTCTAGCTTAAGCCGCTACTCTTGAGCAGTGCGTAAATTGTCATACCAGGAATTAGCTTAAGTTCATTGGCGGCTGCGAGCGTGATACGTGAGCGTAGAGCTTGGTCGCCAACGGCTAAGGTGATATCGGCAAACCTCTCTGTCGTTGCGATATTTTCAATAGTACCCTGCAAAATATTGCGAATACTGATTCCATTGGGTTTAGCTGTCGCGAGGGCTACATCTCCGGGTTTTATATTCAGCGTAACTTGTTCGCCAACACGCACATCTCTGTATTGGGCTTTGGGGATTTGCACCTTTTGGTCGGCAACCTCTAATAGTGTCAAATTATAGGTTGTATCCTGTCCGATGACTTTGCCAGTCAAAAACGAAAGGTCAGTCGTCATTAAATTGCTAAGCTGTGTTTCTACGTAGTTTACGCCTTCGTGTATTGAGCCTTGAAAGCATTTTTTTCCGCCGTCGATGACCAGTATATTTTGACACAGTTGCGTGACCTCCTCTAGCTGGTGGCTAACGTACAGTGTTGGTGTTTCAAATTCGTTAGAAAGTGCATGCAAATAGGGTATTATTTCTCTTTTCCTTGCCTCATCCAAGCCGTTTAATGGTTCGTCCAACAGCAGCAGTTGCGGTTGGGTAAGCAGTGTACGGGCCACTGCCACTCTGCGGCGCTCGCCTCCAGATAAGTTGGTGACACTGCGCTCCAACAATGTGTCTAATTCAAATATGTCTACTACCGCTTCTAGAGGAATTGTCTTTGCGGTTTTGACGACTCGTGCTGATTTTCTGTTCGATGCGCGTTGCAGTGCAAAGTTAAGATTGCCTAATACATTTAGGTGCGCGAACAACCGGTCTTCTTGAAACAGTAAGCCTATCGGTCTTTGGTAAGGGGGTACTCGCTGAGTCGCGTCTAGCCATGTGTCGCCTTGAAAAACGATCCTGCCCTCGGCGGGCGCTAGGCCCGCTATTACTTTGAGTAAGCTGGTCTTGCCGCTACCGCTTGGACCATAAATCGCTGTCACGCCAGCAGCCACGGTAGTGGCGATATCAAGCTCAAATTTATCTCGTACTAAATTAACGTTGAGTTCTAACATGTCATAGCAGGCGCATTGCAGCGCGTCTGTTGGTGGTGTAAACCAGTAATAAGACGATAAACGAGAATGCAACTAGAATACCTGAGAGCAGGTGTGCCTGTGCATAATTGAGTGTTTCTACTTCTTCATAAATGGCAATGGAGACGAGACGCGTCTCACCTGGAATGTTACCGCCGACCATTAATACAACACCGAATTCGCCAATGGTATGCGCAAAAGTCAGTACCGAGGCAGTGAGATACCCTCTTAACGAGAGTGGTAAAATCACGTTACAAAAAGTATCCCAAGGTTTAGCGCCCAAAGTGTAAGCAACTTCAATCGGCCCTTTTCCTACCTGAGCAAAAGTATTCATCAACGGTTGCACCATAAAAGGCAGAGAATAAATAAGGGATGCAACAACTAGCCCAGAAAAAGAAAAGGTCAGAGTGTCGCCGGTGATTTGTAACCAAAATTGACCGACAGGGTTTTCTGGACTGAACAGCAGCAGAAGGTAAAAGCCGATAACAGTTGGCGGCATAACTAGCGGCATTGCTGTTATGGCCTCAACAGCAGGCCTTATTTTGTTAGTGCTGTGGGCCAACCACCAAGCAAGTGGAGTAGCTAAAATCAGCAAAATCAGTGTGGTGATAGACGCCAGTTTAAGAGTGAGCCAGATGGCTGTGAGTTCCACAGAGGTTGTCCGATAGGTCCTGTTAAATCGACAGTGAGGCGTTTAGTTGATGAAAGGGCATTGGCCTATAACAATTCGCCAGCGCCCTCGCTAATTTATCGCCTCGCTCAGTTTATAGTGGTTTTCTAAACTTTAGAGTCATGCGGTTAGATTCTCCGATGGCCAGCATTTTTGCTGCCTGTTCCGCGTCATCCTTAGCGCCTCGTAATGTTGGTGGTAGACGCCAAACGACGTCTTCAACGGTAGGTTCATCCTTGCTGTTGGCATTGACATCAGAGCTTGCTAAAAACTCAAAGCCAGCCGCTTGCATTTTGGTAATGACAAAAGCCTTCTTCAGGTAACCTCGAGAGCCGTCAGCCCACTCGTCACTTGCGCTGTCTGGTGCATGGTGTTGAACGACCCCAGCAATGCCGCCGGGCTTTAATACGTTATAACTGTCAGCAATTGCGGTAGTTAAAAATTCGCCTTGGTTTTCGAATCGCGCCAAGTTGTGCAGCGCACGAAAGAACAATACCGCGTCGGCGGTACCTCTCAGGCTTTCTGACGCTTTGCCGAATTCAAAGGCAGAGACAGATGCCGAGTTGTCGCTGCGCCATTCCTGAGCTCCTGCTGGCCAGTCAGTTGTCCACGTCGCCAGCTTGGCAATTCGCTCTTCGCTGAAGAAACCAAACAAAGGCCAGATGTCGCGCGGGTAGTTTGCACCAACTAATTGGCCTTCTGTGCCGAGGTGAGGTAATAATAGTTTGCTGTACCAACCACCGCCTGGGAGTACTTCCACAACCGTCATACCCGGTTTTATGCCAAAGAAATTTAGCGTTTCCTCAGGGTGCCGATAAACGTATCGATCCTGTACTGCTTCGGGTTGTGCTGCCAAGATTGCTGACAGCTCATTAGTAGCAATTGTCGTGGACCCTGCCATTGGCATAACTTCTGCGGTAAGTGTTTGGTTAACTTCGGGTTGGCTGCAAGCACCAAAAATAATTGAAGCAGCGAGAATAATTAAAAAACGCATATCAGGAAGTTCCTAAGTTTGACCGCCTGCCTATGGGCAAGGATTTGCTTGGCTGCGGTTAAGGTTAATCAGTTTGATTTAATACATGCTCTATTGTGGATGTTACGCTGGTCGAGCTAACCTTGAACAGGGTTAATTTATCTGTGGAGAGCGAATTTTGCGCTGGCGTATTGCGTCTGTAGGCGCCCAAATCTCCCCGTACGATGGTAGACCACTGAGCGAAGATATTGTTTGTTGGTCGGATTCGTAGAGTCCTGTGCAATATTAGTTGGTATGTTCTAACGCTTCACCGACAACGCTCGCTATAGATTTTATGTCCTCTACTGAGGCGGTGAATGCTGGTCCAAATTGTAAGGTGTCGCCGCCCCATCTAACGTACACGCCCATTTCCCAGCACCGCACGCCAACTTCAAAGGGTCGAATAGTTGGGTCGTTGTCTCTGGGAGCCAGTTGGATGGCGCCTGCCATGCCGAAATTACGAATATCAGTAATGTGACTGGTGCCTCGAAGGCTATGCAGCGTTTCTTCCAATACCGGTGCTAAGGCTTTGGAACGCTGGACCATGTTGTCGTTTTCAAACACATTTAATGCTGCGTTGGCTGCGGCGCAGGCAACAGGATGAGCAGAATAGGTATAGCCGTGTGGCAATTCTACCATATGCTCGGGAGTCTCAATCGCCATGAAGGCTTCATAAATAGGCGCAGAACTCAGTACTGCGCCCATAGGGATAACGCCGTTAGTTAAACCCTTGGCCACAGTCATAATATCTGGGATCACTCCAAACGTGTCAGCACCGAAGCGTTCTCCTGTGCGGGCAAACCCGGTAATGACTTCGTCGAATATGAGCAAAATATCGTGCTCGTCACAAATGTTTTTTAACCGTTGCAGATAGCCTTCGGGTGGCACAATAACGCCAGCAGAGCCAGACATAGGTTCAATAATCACAGCGGCGATGTTTGAAGCGTCATGCAGCGTAATCAACTGCTGTAGGTGATCGGCCAGTTCCGCGCCATGTTCAGCTTGGCCTTTGGTGAAAGCAAATTCCGGTTGCAACGTGTGGGGCAGGTGGTCGGCTTCACCTAGTTGGCCAAATAGTTTTCTGTTAGCACCAATTCCGCCAAGACTAGTGCCAGCAAAGTTCACGCCGTGATAACCCTTCATTCTGCCAATAAAGCGCGTTTTGCTTGGCTGACCTTTTAACCGCCAATATGCCCGCGCTAACTTCAACGCAGTATCTGCGCACTCCGAGCCCGAATTGGTGAATATCGCGTGGTTGAGGTTGCCTGGCGCCATGTCGGTTAGTCGGTTTGCCAAGGTCGTGGCGCCCGGGTGGGTATATTGAAATGCTGGCGCGTAATCCAATGTGGCGAGTTGCTCGGTAACCGCTGCAGTGATCTCAGGTCGATTGTGGCCATAACCACAGCACCATAGTCCAGATAACGAATCAAATACGCGCCTTCCATCGTCGCTAATGAAGTGGCAGTTGTCAGCAGCCACAATAATGCGTGGATCTTTATGGAACTGACGGTTTGCAGTAAACGGCATCCAGTGAGCTTTGGTAGTGGCGCGATTTGAACTGAGATTTTCTGCTATGTGCTTTTCTGTCATCTCAACTTTTCCATGTTTTATTGCGTATAAATAGTTAACTTGTGGCCCTTATGAAAGCAGGCCGCGAGGATAATCTTTGCCAGTAAGGCTTGACGCTTTCCGGTAATCCATTAGGCAAAAATCTTTCGGCGAGCATAATTGAGTAGCCAAGATTAATGTCTGCGGCGCTGAAATCGGCTCCTAATATAAAGGTGTTATCGCCGATTTCGTCGCCCACAGCAATTGCACACTGCTCACCGCGATTTTGCATTTCTGCAATAACTGTGGGAATGCGCTTTTCACCCGGAAATGCTCTGCCGTGATTCACAATTTCGCCTAACGGGCGTGCAAAGGTGGATTCAGCGAACCAGTTCCATTGCTGGTAAATGGCGTGCTCTGAGGTGCCGGCTATAGGTTGTAATTGGCCGTTACCGTAACGGTCCAAAAGATACTGGACCATAGCGCAAGACTCATACATGAGTAAATCGTTTGCGGTGTCCACTAGTACAGGCACTTTGCCGAGCGGGCTTATTTTACGCCATTCTGAGGTGGCTCTGAATTCGGGGGTAAATTCAATCATCTCTACTTCGTAGTCGATGCCCAGCTCTTCGCACAGCCAAATGGGTCTTATTCCTCGAGTGCCAGGGGCATGGTAGAAGTGAATCATTGAGAACTCCTTATTTGGTCTCATTAGCCGCTATCGATTTTATCCAGTCGTAAATCACGGTTTTAAGTGTTTATTCAATTTGTCGGAAGCACAGATTTGTTCACTTTTGCATGCTAAATATTCGCAGTGTCAATTCTGCCCAGATGCCGCTATCGACTTCAAGGGAATTTCTGGTTGTAGCTGTTCTCGTGATTTGTGCATATATTAATCTAACTTGAAGGCTGTAGCTAAAGCAGACAAAATCGTTCACGAATTTTATGCTTAAGACGACAAGGGAAGAATATGATTAATTTAGAGAAAAATGGCGATGTGTTCACTATGACGCTAAATGCCGGCGAAAATCGCTGGAATACCACCTTTGTTCGCGCGATTGCCAAGGTCCTAGATGAAGTTGAGGCATCTACCGGTGCAGCGGCGCTAGTCACAGCTTCAGCAAGCGAGAAATTTTTCTCGAATGGGCTAGATCTGGATTGGGTACAAGAGCCGGGTGCATTTCCCGCTGCAGGCGACAGAAAAGCCTTCGGCCCCGAATTTATGACCTTGATGGCGCGCTTTATGACTCTGCCCATTCCTACTGTCTGTGCGGTGAATGGTCATGCCTTTGGCGCAGGCTTTATGACCGCCATGTGTCACGACATTAGGGTGATGCGAGAGGATCGCGGCTTTATGTGCGCCAACGAAATACAACTTGGTATGACTATTCCTAGTCCAGAGCTGGCTTTGTTTCGACACAAAATGCCCCGGCATGTATTTCATAAGACTGTTCAGTTAGCACATCGCTGGGCTGGCCCTCAAGCTTTAGAGGCAGGATTAGTAGAGAGCGTGTCCCCTGTAGAAGGATTGCTTGAGTTAGCTCAACAAAGAGCCGTGGAGCTTGCGCCTTTAGGGGCAAACAGGGAAAATTTTGGCGGGCAAAAAGAGCGCTTGTACGGTGAAAATGCGTCAATTAACGAGATTCATGGTCCAGCATATATGTTGAGAAATGCGCACTTGTATAGTCACTAGGTTTTAAGGCAGTTAGCGTAATGGCGTTCTTTTTTTGAATTTATGGGGAAAATATCAATGGCTGAACAGATAACACCAATTACAGCTATCAGCGACGAAGAATGGCAGGTCAGGACGGATTTAGCTGCCTGTTACAGACTGTTTGTAAAGTATGGTTGGACAGATTTGATTTTTACTCACCTGTCAGCGCGGGTGCCTGGTATTGAGGATCAATACCTAATTAATCCATACGGACTTATGTTCGATGAGATTACAGCCTCTTCTTTGTTGAAAGTGGACTTTCAAGGGAATGTAATTAGCGGTGGCTATAAATATAACGACGCAGGTCATGCTATTCATACGGCTGTCTTAATGGCGCGACCTGATGTGAAAGCGGTTTTGCACAGCCACACTCGAGCCGGCATGGCGGTGTCATGTATGCGATGCGGGCTGTTACCCCTGACTCAGCAGGCAAGTGAAGTAATGGACAATCTTTGCTATCACGACTACGACATTGCCGTCGGTGCCGAAGACGAATGTGAGAGATTGGGGCGGGATATTGGTGATAAGCACGCGATGATTATGCACAACCATGGTTTACTCACTTGCGCCTCCTCTGTCGCTGAAGCCTTTTATCAGATGTACATACTGGAAAACGCCTGCAAGGTCCAGGTAGATGCCATGGCCAGCGGTGCAGATTTACATCACACTAAAGAAAGCGCGTCGAAGATGCTTCGAGATTATGGGCGCGTGAAGCCGAATAAACCCAGCCGTTCATCGCGGTTGGCTTGGCCTGCATTGATTAGAATGCTGGACAAACAGGACGATTCTTATCGCAGTTGATTAGGCCGGCGCAGAGTCGAGAGGCGCTTTCTAGTTAGCCGTAATAGAGCTGCCAAAGCATCGGCAGAAAAACCCCCAGTACAACGGCGTTTTTTCTCATTTAAATCATGTTGAGCAGGCTGCTTAGGTTAAATCTCTAAACCAGTACGCTTATCCAGATCACAACGCTTAGCCTAAATTGTAAGTAAAGTGTCTTAAATAGATTGCGCCTTCAAAGACTCGTTGGACGAGTATGGTAGGTAGGCCAGACTAAGGGGTTTATTCTAGTTTCGCTATTTGGGTATGGCTGGCGGTTCCCGATGAGTGCGTGCTTACTGGATTGAGGAAATGGTTCAGGTGTGTTGGTTCGCTACCCAAATATGGATATGACTCCTTACAAGAAGTAGGCTGTTGCCCAGATAGATGGTGTCTTTGCTGTTGACATAGTCAGGTATTGCTCGGGCGCAAGAACCAAAAATATTTTTAATGAGTGGGGTAAAAGTGGAAGATTTAACTAAGGCGCGAAAGCGTCCTAACGTTGTAGTGCTTTTCCCAGATCAGCTGCGTGCTCAGTCGTTGCCGCTCTATAGTCAAAAATATGGCGCTCAACAGATCAGCACGCCAAATATTGATCGCCTTGCTAGCCAAGGCGTGACCTTAAATAACGCAATATCCAATTGTCCAGTATGCACACCGGCGAGGGCAATGCTGGTTACCGGCCGTTATCCTCAAACCACTGGCCACCTGATCAATACCACCCGTACTCGGCACTCAGAGATATCGATTGCTGATGCCTTTGCTAATGCAGGCTACCACACGGCTTGGATCGGTAAGTGGCATTTACATACCGGCTTATGGCCTGCCTTGGATCGTATGCCTCAGCACCCTGATTGGGTGCCTGAGGGTCGCGATCGCCTTGGTTTTGAGTATTGGCGCGCTTACAACCAGCATATGGTCTATTTCAATGGTTTTGTGCATAAAGACGATTGGAATTATGAACGTTGGGAAGGCTATGAAACGGATGGCCTTTTTAATTACGCTCGAGAGTTTATAGACCAGAGCGGTGATGATCCCTTTATCATGTTCCTCTCGCCCCATCAGCCGCACTACACGCCTTTTGAGTTTGCTCCCCCAAAGTTCTACGATGCGTTGCCCAAAGATTTACTGCTACCGTCTAATGTACCCGCAGAGCAAACTGAAAATGCGCTGGAAATGATGCGCCATTACTTGGCCATGATTTTGGCCATTGATGAAATGTTGGGCAATTTACTCGATGACCTAGACCGGCGTGGCTTGACGGATAATACAATTGTAGTATTTGCCTCGGATCACGGTACGCAGGGCGGCTCTCAAGGGGTAAATCCTTGGTCGAAAAAGAATCCATACGATGCATCAATACACGTGCCGGGAATAATTCGGTTTCCCGGAGAAATTGCACCAGGTAGTCGTATAGATACTGTTACTAGCATGGTTGACTGGTTTCCAAGTATTTGTGGTTTAGCTGGTGTTCCAGTGCCTCGCTCTATTGAGGGCCATGATTTGTCAGCGTATTGGCGTGGTGATACGCCCAACTTAGCGGCGCAGATTGAACCAGAAAGCGCCTTTATTATGAATTTTTCGAAGTACTTTGATTGGTTCAAGAATGGTGCGGAATGGCGTGGGGTGCGCACTAAAACTCATACTTACGCACTATGGCTTGATGGTAGGGAAGAGTTATATGATCTTCAGTCGGATCCGCTGCAGATTAATAATTTGAGCGCTGAAGCTTCTGCGCAAGAGTGCCTCGCGCAAATGCGAAACCAGCTAAAAGTGCACCAACGACGTCGCCAAGATCAATTGGAGCCTTGCGAGGAGGCAAAGAACTGGCTCGATAGTCAGCGGCGCGTGGTTAAAAATGCCTTTGGCGAACTGAGCCACCCCGAGTCTGTTCCAGATTGGTCTTTGCTTAATGGGTAACTTGAGTCCCTGCGGGTTTTGCAGCGAGTTGATGTTGTGAAAGGAAGAGCTGTATGAATGAAAAAAAAGCCGATTACCCTTATTTGGTCGCGTCTTCTGTAGTAGAAGAATTTAGGCGCAAGGGTTTTGTCATTACTAACGATGTTTTTACACCGTCAATTCTCGATCATTATGCCAATGCAGTAGATGCCGAGGTAGCCTTGCGTACTTTAGGTGATGATCGGGGGATCGGAGAAAAAACAACTTATGAGCAGTCCTTTGTGCAATGCATGCGCCTTTGGGAAACTAATGAGGTCGTGAGAGCGTTGTCGTGTGATGCATGCTTGGCCGGTATAGGTGCTCAGCTACTTGGGGCAGACGGATTACACTTATGGCAGGACCAAGCCCTTTATAAAGAATCCGGCGGACGCGAAACCGACCCCCATCAGGATCAAACCTTTTGGCCAATAGGTGATGCAGATTTGGTCAGCGCATGGATTCCATTCGATGCAGTGACATTTGAGAATGGCGCCATGGCGTATGTGCCTGGTTCGCATAAAGCGGGAGGACTGAAACCCGTAGATATAACTCACAGCACTGAACCTTACGATATTCTTGCAGACCCCGCGCTTAAGGGCGTGGCTCCTGAATGGGTTTCTGTGAATCCAGGAAATGTAGTCTGGCACCATGGATTTACCGTCCACCAAGCTTCTGCCAACACAAGCCCTAAGCTTCGGCGTGTTTTTACTGTGGTATTTGTTGCGGCTGGGAGTAGGCGTACAAAGCCATGGCCAGCGTTTCCTCTAGATAGAGCGAAAGTGCCTGTAGGTGGTCTCATAAAGGGAGATGGCTTGCCGTTAGTGTGGCCAGTTCCCAATCAGCAGCCCTCCGCTCCAGAGGTGGTCGGAGTTGCAGTAGGGCCGCAATTTCAGCTCGACATTGAGTCAAAAGCTCGCGGCCCGACAAGTTAAACTATCGTGCTGTTCGCATCTACGGCCTAGCACGCATGGTTAGGTATAGATGTTAGGCGCTGTCGGCGTGCCCACAGTTGCACTTTGTTATTTTCTTTTGACTTCCTTGTTTTTCTCTTTGTAAGAAAATCCCTGAAAAGATCTTGTGCCTAATTCATTTAAGAACTGGCTTTGATCAAAACTGATGTTTAGATCAATTTGCATATCATCAACGACTGAGAGATTTTCGGTTAGGTTCAATGTTGGGTAGGCGCCGCAGGCCTCTCCAGCGTCGCAAATAAATCCATCGTTATCCATATCAGAGCCAATAAACAACTTATATTCCCCTGTCGGTACTGACGCGAATGAAAGCGAGTAGTTACCGTTTATCGGGGTTACAAGGCGCTCTTGCAAAATAGTGTCGCCGGTTTCTGTGTCACCGAGGAGAGCAAATAAAGTGCCAGAATTTGCTGTAAAAATGGTTGAGCTTATTCGTATGTTCACGGCGACCGACTTTTCTCCCAGATTAGATTGAATAGTGATTTTGGTGTCGTGACCGCCATCTGCAAGAAGGCTTCGATCAGCAATGGCAGTATAGGAACCCAAGTTGTTAGCATTGCTTGAGTTGTTAGTGATAGATAACCAGTCGACACTTTCGTTTACGCTGGTGATATTTATTATGCCACCGCCCGCGTTTGTGAGATTGAAGTCCTGTTGAGACTGGGTTACTCCAAAATCAATAGAAGAGGGTGATATTTGCAGTCGAGCGGGTAGGGGTGTCAGGGTGCCGGTAGCCAGTTCTTGCGCAGTGTTAACTGCTTTCATTGCATTGATCAAACCATAGCCAAAGTTGTCGTCACGACCTTCCGCGCCTAGGTCGTCACTTATTCTGCCCTCGGTTAGTACTTGGTCGAATTCTGTTGGGGTCAGGTTTGGAGCCACAGATTTCATTAGTGCAATAACGCCGGCCACATGGGGTGAAGACATAGATGTACCCTGATAGTAGCGATATCCGTAGTTAATCGCGTTGCCACGGTCATTACCTATTGTGCTAAGCACACCGTCTGGGGTGCCATTCCCATCAGCATCTTCATCGAGATCACCACCGGGCGCCGTAATATCTATACGCGGTCCAAAATTGGAATAGTTGGCACGCGCATTTGATTGATTCACAGCTGCTACCGCCACAACACCGTCGTAAGAAGCTGGGTACTCTTGGTTAGCGCTGCCGCTGTTCCCTGCCGCTGCGACAATAATAACGCCTGCGTTACGGGCTGCCGTAATAGCGCTTGCCTCGCTAGATGAAAAGCCGTCGCCGCCTAAGCTCATATTGATGACATCGGCTCTCTGTATTGGTACCTGCCCGCTGGCATTTTCAAGTCCAGCTGCATAAAGAATGGCTTGTATTAAATCGAAGCTAGTGCCGCCTTGCAGCCCTAACACACGAATGGGCATAAGCCGACTTTGCCAGGCGACGCCTGCGACCCCAGTGTTGTTGTTTGTAGCGGCCGCTACTATGCCGGCGACATGAGTACCATGGAACGAGCTGCTGCCATCGCCTAGCTCGAGGTCACCGAGGTCCTCTGGATTGCTGTCAATGCCGTCGCCATCTCCAGCATTATCGGCAGCACTGATCATGTCATAACCCTGAACTAGCTTATCTTGAAAGTCCGGGTGGGCAGATAAAATGCCGCTATCAATGACGGCGATAATTACACTAGGGTTGCCGGTAGTGATATCCCATGCTTCAGGTAAGCGAATGTGTGGAAAGTGCCATTGTTCGTTATATAGTATGTCGTTTGGTACTGCGCGGCGGTGGCGCATAAAGTTAGGCTGCGCGTCGCTAATACCGCTTTTTTGTCTTAACGCTTTTATCGCCCAAATCGTTTCTTGTTTATCCTTTTGAGTATCGTTGCCACCCGTTAGAACTCGTTTTGCAGACAATTGTTGATTTACGGAGTAGATCAATAGTTCACGCTGTGGCCTATTACCAAAACTTATTAACTGCGGTTTGTCTGCGGCTACATTACCCATAATCAAACCCTGGGATTTTAAAACTTTCAGATTGGCCTTCATCTGGGCGATTGGTTTGTTGCCGTCTAACTGAAATACCGCCTGGTTAGGAGCAAAGTCATCGAAGCTAGATAGTCTGTCTGTCTGGCTGCGAGAAGAGGCGTTTAACCCAGCTCTCTGGCCTACGCTCAGGGCATAGTTAGACGCGCCAGAAAATGCAAAAACGCGAATGAAATAGTTGCCCGATGCGGCAATATTAATAATCTCTGTATTACCCACGCCTAAAGAATCTGCAACCAACGCGCGCGTGCTGTCATACAATTCAATGTCCAAGTCAGCGTCGTCTTCGCCGGTAGTCAGGATAATTTGATCGTTGATTGTCAATTCAAGGAAAAAGTAATCCTCATCTCCTGAAATATCTAAGTGGCCGCTTTCTCCAGAGTTGGGCAGATTCACATAGCCACCAAGCAAGCCAGGTGAAAATATCTGTTGGGCATCAGTGAAACTGTTATTGCCGATTATAGTGGTCGTTACGTCGTTAACATCAGAGTCAATTTGGGTTCCGGGGAAAATTCGGACCGCGCCATCTACCCTAAAGGGTCCTAAGCTTCCTGTTTTTGTGAGCGCCAAAACGAACGCAGGTGAACTATTGCCTGCGTCATCAGTAAGAACTAGTGATGCGCTGACTGGCCCGTTGGCAAAGGCTGAAAGATTCACCTCTATTGATGTCGTTGAGGTATCGACTATGCTTCCACTCTTAACTATTTCGTTGGTTTTTATTGCTGAATCTTCCAAGACTATTCTGAAGTTAGTCCCTATTTCTGCATTTTCTATGCTCAGGGAAAAACTTTCTTCATTGCTGGCACTTACAACTTCGGTAGCACTGGCAAGGGCATGGTTCCTTGGTGCTACGGTATCTATTAGGTAGTTTTGTCTAACTACTGGACTGCTTAGGCCGGTGCGGCCAATGGCGATAAAGCTCAAAACAATATCTGTAGAAATTGCAATAGGAGCTCTATATCTGGTTGATGTGTTATCAGGACTGGTTGAGTCTGTGGTAAAAAATATGTTTGCTCCAGCAGTTGCGGTGAGCATCACGGATTGGGTTGTATTGAAAGTTCCCCCGGAAAGGTTCGCGCTTACCGTAGGTGCTATAGCGGGAATGGCTGTTGGTGCAGGTGTGCTGGTCGTATTTGATCCGCCACCGCAGCCAGAAACAAGGAGAATAATTACACTAAGTTTTGTCAGTTTTAGGAATTTCATGGCCGGCATCTTTGTCATATTTCCTTCAATCCGTCTCTCGGCGCTGAGAGTACCAGGTCAGATTTTTCATATTTCAGTTTTGATTTTTTTATATTTCTGGGAGCCGTATTTTGACCACAAATGTCTCCGCTACGCCATTGGGCGATTGCATCTTTAGGCCAGGCGTTTGCTCGGGTGGGGGTGTCGCTCTACCAGGGGGACGACTTTGGGCACATAAATTTCCACAAACTGCTTAGCGACTTTGTGTCTGTCAAGGTCTTCTTGCGTGTCCCACCATTCCATAAGAATGAAGGTTTGGGGATCGGTTTCAGATTGATACACTTCGAATCTCTCGCAACCCTCCTCGGTGAGAGACACCTTGGCGTGGATAGTGAGTAAGGAAGTAATCTCTTCTACGTCCTTCGCGCGTCTTGCGCGCAAGATAATGTTGTTGTAGATCATCGGGTTTCTTCTTTTTATTTTGCGTTAAGCAGGTAAGAAATTGCTTAACGCAAGTTTTTTACTCACCAAAAGATTGTTCTGTTGGCCACTCAGAGGCCGATTTGAGCTCTACTTTGCCACAGACGAGCTGATCTAGTCATGATGATTTATGTGGCATGAAACTTATTTAATGATAAGTACATGCTGCTTGGTTTTGTTTTAGAATTTGGAGAAAGCGGTGAATGCTATAAAAACACTTTTAGGGACATTGGGTTCTGCCCTAGTGGTTGATGCCAACTTAAGTACGACTAATGTTCGATTGTGGCCGGATGCTGCGCCAAAGAGCTTGGGTGATGAAATGATAGATCAACCAATGTTAAGCCTGCATCTCGCTGAATCAGGCAATGGCTGCGGTGTAATCGTCTGTCCTGGCGGCGGATATCGTAGCTTGGCGTCGGATCACGAAGGTTTGCAGGTGGCGCATTGGTTGAATTCTCAAGGCATTCACGCTTTTGTATTGCGTTATCGCTTGGGGCCAAAATATCATTCTAGTATTTCCCTCTTGGATGGCCTGCGTGCTCTGCGGCTAATTCGCTTTCATGCTCACGAGTTGCAATTAGATCCGGCCAGACTAGGCATGCTGGGGTTCTCTGCGGGTGGACACTTGGCGTTAGCGGTAGCGACCCACGATTCGTTTATTGATGAGAGGATTGTTGCCGTTGACCCGATTGACCGGGTAAGCAGTAGGCCAGATTTTATTGTGCCAGTTTATGCAGTGACCAACGGTGCGGTTAGAGGGCGCAAGGCGGATGAGTATGCGCCGACGGATACAGGGATTACGGCAAATACGCCTCCTACTTTTATTGTTCATACTCATCAAGATAATGTTGTGCCGGCAAGTCAGTCGACTTTAATCTACGACGCGTTACTGAAGGCGGGTGTAGCTGCTGAGTTGCATATCTTTAACCAAGGTGACCATGGTCTTGGTTTAGCGGCGGACGACCCTGATGTTGGATGTTGGACTAAATTGCTACAGGCATGGTTGCGCAGGCATTGTTTTTTGACGGATCAAAAAAGATTAGCGGTGAAAGGGCAGTTACTGTTGAAAGGGGAACCTTTGGGCATAGCGGCGGTGACTCTTGCGCCAACGAACGAAAATCATCCCTATGCACATACTCGGCTTACTAAGGCAGGCGGCGGTTCTTTTGCGATAGCTTTAAACCAAGGGCCTGTTGCAGGGCAATATTTGGTTGCGGTGCATTTGCTGTCTAGCCAATATCCGCCATCAACTACTGGCGAATATACCCTGGCTCAACCTCGAGTTTATCAAAGCGAAATAGACCTTAATGGCGCGGGCCGGAAGAAAATGGTTTTGCGTATCGAGTCTGATGAGTTGTCGGTTAGGTGGGAGGCAAACTAGTGCCTAACCCTTATGCGCTTACTCTGCTGCAGTAATAAGGGAAAGACACGAACCAGAGTTAATCTCTAACTCAAACGCGTGTTAGTCCCTCAGAATACAGTCCTGGCGTAAGGCGCGTCAGTCCTTGCAACAACCGATGTGGGTAACATGAGCTATCCATACAAATGAACAGCCGAGCTCCAGGTGATTCCTGTTAGCTCAACTCCAACCCATGCATATCACCTTGTGCGCGCCATTCTTCAAGAATTTTGAAAAACTTCACCGGTCCTGCACCGTGCATCTCTGAGAAAAAGCCAGCCGTGTTGCCGCTCTGACCCTCGCTATTGTAATACCCGGGTGTGCATTCAGCATAGAACCGAGAACCGGAACTGGCTGTTTTGCGAATTTCCGCAACGTATTCATCTTCCGCTATCGCTGAGGGCTCTATAGTTTTCGTACCTTGTCGCTGCGCTTGACCAATAACGTAGGCAAGGTGTTTTGCTTGTTCATTGAGCGCGTGGGGTACATTGACTGTGATAGCTGTTTGGGTGAATCCTAAAAAGAAGCAATTAGGAAAGCCGTGACTGGTTAAGCCTTGGAAGGTGCGTAACCCTTCTGACCAATGCTCGCTTAAACTTTGCCCACCGCGACCTACAATGTCGTATCCGGCGCGCCGCGTATATGAGGTCCCTACCTCAAATCCGGTAGCGAAAATTAGACAATCAAGCTCAAATTCTTCGCCATTGGCAATCAAGCCTTTTTTGGTGATTTCGTCCACACCTTTGCCTTGGGTATCAACCAATGTAACGTTGTCACGGTTATATGTATCTAAGTACTCATCATGAAAACAAGGGCGTTTACAGAACTGTCTGTACCAAGGTTTGAGTTTTTCAGAGATGCTTTTATCATTAACAATTTCTTCTGCCCGCTGGCGAATGAAATTCATTTTTTTGTAGTCAGACAACTCCATTAACTCGGCGCGCTCGCTTTTAGTCAATTTTCGACCAAGCTTGCGACTGGCAATTTTTGCGGCGATACCGGTAAGGTTTCGCATAATTTCTGTCCAACCGTCTGCAACCAAATCTACATCTTGGTCGCCACCGCTGACGAGCGTATTGAAGTTGTCCATACGTTCTTTTTGCCAGCCCGGTTTTAGCGTAGTCGCCCAAGTTGGATCCGTTTCGCCGTTGTTTCGTACGTCAATAGACGAGGGTGTGCGCTGGAAAACATAAAGCTCTTTGGCCCATTCACCTAAATGAGGGATGCACTGCACGCCAGTTGCACCGGTGCCGATTATCCCCACTCGCTTATTCTTCAGATGGGTTAAGTTGCCGTAGGAGTTGCCGCCTGTGTAGTTGTAGTCCCAGCGGCTAGTATGAAATGTGTGCCCTTTGTAATCATTGATACCCTTTATGCCAGGAAGCTTGGGGCGGCTAAGGGGCCCGTTGGCCATAGCAACATAGCGCGCACGCATTCTGTCGCCGCGATCTGTTTCAATAATCCACTTTTGACTAGATTGCTCCCAAGTCATATTAGTAATGCTGGTTTGCAGGCAGGCATTTTCGTAAAGGCCGTAATGGCGGGCAATGTTTTTGCTGTGTTCTAGAATTTCAGGCGCAAAGGAGTATTTGTTCTTGGGCATATAGTTGAGTTCCTCTAAAAGAGGCAGATAGCAGTAGGACTCAACATCGCACATTGCTCCTGGATACCTGTTCCAGTACCAAGTGCCGCCGAAGTCGCCTGCCTTCTCAATCATGCGCACATCCTTAAAGCCAGCTTCTTTCATTCTTGCCGCCATCAGCAAGCCGCCAAAACCGCCGCCGATAATAGCCACTTCGACTTCGTCAAATAGTGGCTCACGGGTAAAGCCCGGATCTACATAGGGGTCATTAACATAACGAGAAAATTCAGAGGTGACCTCAACATACTGTTGATTGCCGTCATCGCGAACACGCTTGTCTCGTTCGCTGAGATATTTTTCTTTGAGTGCCGCCGGATCGAAATCTAAGTCGCCGAGCAACTCGGCCATGTTTGCTGTTTGCATTTTGGAATCCTCCTATGTCTGCGTTTCCGTTCACTTCTTATACAAAGGTTTTATAAGAATTAAAAGCCAACTCTTTATGCATTTGTAGCCGAATTTTTCATATAGCTGGTTTTGCTCCGAACTTTTACATAGGCTAAAACAACGCTTTTGCCCTTTGCTGGGAACAGACAGAGTGGATAAACCTGAGGAATGAAAATGATAAACGAACTTAATGCCCAGTGGCGCCTAGCTGCCACGCCGAAGGGTGGATTGCCTTTAGCAGAAGACTTTGTATGGGTAACGCAAGATATGCCGGAGCCGGCACAAAACCAAATGCTCACTGAGACTCTTTATCTGTCATTAGACCCTTATCAGTGGGGCCGGCGGCGTTCTGGCGTAGAGTTGCCGGGAGAGGTTTGTCACGGTAGAACCGTGGCTCGGGTGATTAAAAGCTGTATTTCAGGCTATGCAGAGGGCGACTATGTATTTAACACCAATGGCTGGCAGCACTATGGTCTGAGTGGCGAGGGCATAGATATTTTTGGCTATATGCATCCGCGTAAGCTAGACGCTTCAGTGGCGCCGATTTCCACGGCTATCGGAGTGTTAGGAATGCTGGGACTTACTGCTTATTCTGGGCTAATTGTGCAATGCCAGCCCCGGTCTGGGGAAACGGTAGTGGTTTCAGCTGCCTCGGGCGGCGTGGGTCAAGTTGCCGTTCAACTGGCTCGGCTAGCGGGTTGTCGTGTGGTGGGTATTGCTGGTGCGCAGCATAAGATCGAGTATTTAGAATCACTGGGCGTTGACAGTGTTGTATCGCACCTAGATCCCCAGTTTTTTCAAAAACTAAAAGCAGCTTGTCCCGATGGCTGTGATGTCTATTTTGAGAACGTTGGCGGTAAGGTCTTTGATGCAGTACTACCGCTGTTGAACAAAAATGCTCGAGTTACTCTTTGTGGCGTAGTGTCGCAATACGGGAATACTGATGGCCAAGACCCTCGCACGGTCTGGCAGGCAAAAGGACAGCCTTTTTTCGAGCGCCAGCAGGTCACCGTTCATGATTTGTTTGTCGGTAATTTTGTCGATGAATATCAAGACGTCTTTTTACAGGAAATGGCCGGCTATGTGGGCGCGGGCGAGGTTAGATATAAAGAAGATTTGCGGCACGGGTTGGGATGCGCCCCGCAAGCTTTTTATGACATGTTAACAGGCGATAATTTCGGTAAAACCCTGCTGGCGGTGGGTGAGGATCCAACTCGTTAAACAATGCGTTTTTTTATGCAATAGGGTAGCTTTATCGTGAATGAGCAGTGCATGCCGCCGTTAAGTGATGGAAAAACAGTAATTATTCAAATCCAATCTGAAAGGACTTAGAGCAGAGAGAGTCTCTAGGTTGCCGCGCTTTGCTGATCGGTTCGTACTCTCGGGGGGATTGCTTCGGAAATAGCGCCGAAGGCCAGGTACATAATTAGGTTGTTAAATTGAGGAAAACTAATGAGCGAAAAGGGTAGTAAGCCGAAGTTAGGTGGAGCGTACGCACACTACGTCCTCTTTGTATTATTGCTTGTCTACGTATTCAATTTCATCGATCGCAATATACTATCTATTTTGTCTCAAGAGATTCAGGCAGATCTCGGCGTTTCCGACGCAGACATGGGTTTTCTCTATGGCACAGTATTTGCCGTTTTTTATGCGGTGTTTGGTATTCCGCTAGCGCGCTTTGCCGATGTCTGGGTTCGTCGTAGCCTTATCTCAATTGGTCTTCTGTTTTGGAGTGCCATGACCGCGTTGTCTGGCTTTGCTCGATCGTTTCCTGTGCTCGCCGCCTTTCGGGTTGGTGTGGGGATTGGTGAAGCGAGTGCAAGCCCCGCCGCTTACTCCATGCTTTCTGATTATTATTCGCCCAAATTACGCGCCACAGTATTAGCAATTTACTCTTCAGGAGTTTACATCGGTGGCGGCATCGGGCTCTTTTTGGGCGGTTTCATTATGGAGACCTGGAACACTAGTTATCCAGATCCCCTTGTTGCACCTTTGGGCCTGAAAGGCTGGCACGCTGCGTTCTTGGCGGTGGGTATTCCCGGCATTCTTATGGCTGTGTGGGTGCGTACATTGCGTGAACCGACTCGCGGTGTGTCGGAGGGTTTGGTCACTGAAAAACATCCTGCACCCTACAGTGTATTAATGACCGAACTTATGGCGATGGTACCCATTTTTAATCTCATCGCGTTAAAGCGCGAGGGTGCGTCCTTAAAAGCTAACTTTCTTGCAGCGGTAGGCATTAGTGTTGTCGCAATCTTGCTGATGAAGTTAACTAACAACATTCCTCAATGGCTGGCGTTAGGTATTGGTATCTATGTGGTGTTTTCCTGGGTGCAGTCACTCAAGGCACGTGATCCCGTGACTTACCATATGATTTTTCAGTCGAAAGCTATGATCTACACGATGCTGGCTTTCCCGACTATTTCTTTTGTTACCTATGGTATTGGTTATTGGACCGCGCCGTTGCTGATGCGTATGCACGATGTCTCTGCCACCGAAGTAGGTATGTATATTGGGTTAGGTAACGCTCTGGGAGGACTCATTGGGGTTACCATGGGTGGTGTATTGGGAGATAAGTTTCGTGAGTGGCATCCCGCCGGGCGCTTAATTATTGGGTATATTGCGGTCTTTGGTACTGCGCCATTAGTGCTCTGGATGGTTTATACCGAGAGCCTTTATATGGCGTTTTTCCTGAATTTTGCTCATCACCTGTTTAGCGCCTGTTGGCCTGGTATTCCGCCCACCACAGCGGCAGATCTAGTGTTACCTCGTATGCGTGCGGTAGCGGGCGCTTATTACATTTTGATTAATACAATGTTGGGTTTAGCTTTGGGGCCGTACATGATGGGGCAGCTGTCAGATACCTTTGCAGCCACAGGTATGGATGGCGCTGAATCTTTGCGGACTGCTATTGCTTGTACAATGTTGATATTCATTTTCACCTTTATTTTCTTAACCTTAGCGTGGAAGCATTTGCCCAAGGATGAGGCTAGTCGTTTAGATCGTGCCAGAGCTTTAGGCGAAGAAGTAAAAGAAGTGGCCTAATCTCGGTTTTCGATCAGACGGATAAAATATGCTCAGCTTGTTAAAGGGTCTACGAGTTGTGGACCTATCGACTATTGTTTTGGGGCCTTACGCGACTCAATTTTTGGGTGACTTCGGCGCGGATGTAATCAAAGTGGAAGCGCAAGGCGGTGACGTTTTTCGTGCGGTGAGGCCCGGGCGTACTGACGATCTAGGGGTTGGTTTTTTAAACTTTAATCGCAATAAGCGTTCTATTGCCGTCGATCTTAAACAGTCAGAAGGCAAAGAAATTTTACACAAACTGGTGGCGCATGCAGATGTGTTGGTCCACAACATGCGCGGCAAGTCTGCTAAAGACCTAGGTGCAGACTTCGTCACCTTAAAAGCTATAAATCCTCAACTCGTCTATTGTGCAGCGCCGGGGTTTGGCAGTGTTGGTCCAGATGCACAGTCACCTGCATACGATGATATTATCCAAGCAAGATCAGGGCTGGCCGCACTTAATGCAGATGCCAACGGTGCACCTCAATTTGTGCGCACCATAGCTTGTGACAAAGTGGTTGGTCTGCATTTAGCTTTGGCGGTTGTTTCTGGCGTAGTTCAGCAACAACGCACCGGAAAGGGCTGCAATATTGAAGTGCCCATGCTTGAGAGTATGACCGCTTTTGTAATGGCGGAGCATTTGGCTGGCCATACTCTGCAGCCAAGCGAAGGTGAGCTCGGCTATGACCGTTTGATGTCCAAGGACAGAAAACCTTATAAGACTCAGAACGGCTATATCGCGATAATGCCTTACAACACAAAACACTGGCAGCGCTTCTTTGGCTTAGTCGGCCGAGAAGATCTAGCCGAGGCTGAGTGGGTAACTGACTCGGTTCAGCGCTCACAGCATATAGATGATCTCTATAAGTTGGTCGCAGATTTTGCGCCCAGTCGTTCCTCTGAGGAATGGTTGGTGCGTTTAGCAGAGTTGGATATTCCTTGCTCTCGGATAAACAGCTTGGCGGATTTGGCCCACGATCCGCAGCTGCAAGCGTCAGACTGGCTACAGACCCACACGGACGACGTGCGCGGTGAATACCAGTCGTTAAGATCGCCTTTTATTGTGTACGAAGATTCAGCAGCCAATACTGATTTGCCAGCGCCGCAGCTGGGTGAGCACGGGAGTGCCATTCTTGGGGAGTTAGGTTATTCCCCAGAGCAAATACAAACTCTGATTAAAAGCCGCGTCGTAACAGCCGCCTAAAAGAGCTTGGGATTAGCCGCAGCACTCTGTTTAACCTACGTGCCGCGGTAGCAGTTGGCTTATCTTTTCTTCGGTAACTTTTAACGCTTAAAAGTTACCGTGTCCTCTAGTGCCGCACGCTCTGTGTGGGCTGAGTTGACTTGCATTGAAGTGTCTTCGTAACCAAAGCTGAGGCCAAATAATACCTTTACCTCAGGACCAAGGCCGAAAGCCTCGCGCACGAGTTCTGGATGATGCCCCATAGTGCCTTGGGCGCATGAAGCCAAACCGTTAGCGGTCATGGCTAACATGAGTGTTTGTGCGTACATGCCCACATCCCACGCGCTGCCTAAACCGAAGGCTTCGTCCATGCATAAAAACGCAACATGAGGCGCATCGAACAATTCAAAGTTTCTAAAGGATGCGGCGCCACGCGCCTCTTTGTCATCCCAAGATATATCCATGGCGCGGTAAAGTACGGCCGCGCATTCTCGGCGACGATCTTTCCATACTTGGCCAATAGGTTTTCTGGGCTCTTTGTGATCTTGGTCGGGTTTAGTGCCCGCTTTGACAGCAGCCATCAGTTGTTCTCGCAATGTGTCGCGAATGGCGCCGGAAGCGACATAGGTTTGCCAAGGTTGAATATTGGTTCCTGAAGGCGACCAGCGGGCTATGTCGAATACTTTTTTGAGTACATCTTGGGGCACTTCCTTGTTCTGGAATCCGCGCACGGAGCGGCGCGACATAACAGCTGTTTCGAAGGACATTTCTGACATTTTTTACCTATTTATAACGAATGAGTTGAGGAAGATTAATAATTTAATAATTGAAAAGTTGTGTTCTTTAGTAAGTAGGCAGCGCGCCATCAGTCTTTTAGGTAAAAGCGCGTGCCGCAAATATCTACACGCTCATCGCTTACATAACAATTACGTTTGTGGGCTTGCTGTAATATTACTTCGCGGTTACGAACTTTAAGGTCTAGGCCGCCAAGCCCAGGTCCGCGACCGTCTGTGACTGGCACAAAGCGAAGTATGACGTTATTGAACGCAATGCTTGGATGGCCGGCTTGTTCGGCAATTGGGCAATCGGTAACTGTGGCCCAGTGAGCTGCTAATTCCAGAGGATCATCCCCTTGTAATTCCACACTTAAAAAATCCTCTGTCACATTTTGTTTGACCTTATCTTCCCAACCATCGCCGCCCACCGGATTCCAGTGGCCGTTAAAATCTTCTTTGGAGTCGTATTCCAGTTCTAGGAATGCCGCCCGCATATCCGCCGGATGCAGTTGGCAGAGGTTCCAGCCCTCGCGCTGAGATTCATGAGCAATACGCACGCCATTATCTAGGGCGCGTTGACGCAATAATTGTTGGTTTTCAAAGGTGTCTATTTGTGTGATGACCATATAACCACCATCTCCGCCGCGTCTCTGTAAGTAACGTCCGCCCGCAGTATTAGGCTTGGTGGGGGCTACCACTTCGAGAAAGTTTCGACCCACAGCCAATAAGTTGTTTTCTAGGCCAAATACTCCAACACCTGGATCAACGTAACAGCTGTTGATACCGAGAATTGATGTTAAGTCGTCGATAACAGGGACTAGGCTCTCTGCCACTAAACATATTTGTCTTAGTTGAATGGTCATCTTTGCTCTCCCAGCTTGATGAATGCTTTGTCGCTACTTGGTTTTACTTTGTGTGCGACTGCGATTTTCTCACAGTCCGGATAACTAACTAGCCTCTAAAATTTTACTAAGCCTTATCGGAAACTGAAGTGTGGTAAACGTTTTGGTAATTCTACGAAGTCGCCAGCGCGTTTTTCCAAATTAGATTGCATGGCTTCCTGCATTTCTTGCGATTGCAGCATTGAAGCATTCCAAATAGCGATATAGTCCAGCGTATCTGCTGTGGTGTGATCTTTGGAATAATTAATCATGCGTTTGCAGCCATAAACCGCCAACGGTGCTTTTGTTGCAATCTCGTGAGCAATAGCAAAAACGCCCTCTAGCATTGCCTCTTGTGTGTCGAACACTTGGTTCACGAGTCCTGCTGATTTGGCCTCGGCGGCTCCCATGCGCCGGCCTGTGTATGCAAGCTCTCTGACTAATCCCTCAGGGATTTGCTGTACCAAGCGTGGGAATGTGCCCACATCTGCCGTCATACCAATGACCGTTTCAAAGATAGTGAAGAAGGCATCACTAGTTGCGTAACGCATGTCGCAGGCGGTTGCCATGTCAACACCGCCGCCAACACAGCCACCTTGAATAGCCACGAGAATCGGCATTCTGCAGGTTTCTAGTGCATTGAAGGCTGCTTGAGTTTTACGCGCTGAGTCATAAAAAGCCGCGCCATGGCGAATTTTGTTGCGGCGAGCTTCTTCAGGGTCTGTATTTTTGCTAGGTGTAAAGGCGTTTAAGTCCATGCCCGCGGAAAACACCGGTCCAGTGGAAGATATAACAATGACACGAGCTTTGGCCTGCGCATCGATTTCTTCGATCACTTGCGGCAACTCCTGCCAAAATGACGGGATCATGCTGTTGCGTTTTTCAGGTCTGTTGAGCTGAATATGGGCGACATTATTTTCTATAGTCAGGTCAAAGCATTCGTAAGCCATATGTCTCTCCGATAGATCTTCTTACATGTTGTCTTTACCCGAGTATAGCGATACCGGACGTAAAATGGACGGTTTTCAGAGCGCAATCCTAAATCACTTTTGTACCACTTATTAAATAGAAATTAATGAGTGCAGTTCTGCTAGAGAAGAAACCACGTATGCATTAGGCGTCCGGGGCAAAAGTAAACGCGCCAGCTATAAGCACCGCGCCTAGATACACGCCTAGCATATGGAATTTATGGCTCTTTATGTCGTGGGTTCTGGCGGCAAAATATGGTTCGGGCACGCTGTAAAGTACCAATATGCTGAACAGGTGAATAAAACTAAAGTGGTTGCTTAGGGTAGGGCCGCTCTCAGCGGTAATAAACAGCGTGATGACTGCAGTGACCACCATAAGCAGTATATAGATTTTGCCAAGCAATCTATGTCCGGGCGTGCCTTTCTGTCGTAATAACAGATAAGCACCGATTAGTGCAGCTGGCACAATTGTCGCGAGGTGGCTATATATCAAAGAGAAGTTGGTCATCGGCTTTCCTAGCATGTAAATTTCTGCGCCGGTTGGCGTCGTTATCTTTGATCGCTTCGGGCTAATCGTTTCAAGCACCGTTGACTATTTTCTATTGGTCCGCTTACAACTACCTCTGAGTAAAGAACTTGTTGTAGAGTATTGGATAGAACGAAAGGCCTAATGAAAGATTAGTGAAATTGAGGGCAATACCGTTAGACGCGATTGCCCTTTGCCATTGCTGTAAAATGGCGCTGAAACTAGCCAACCAAATTCATCCACAGCGAAATAATCCTAGGAGAGGAAAATGTCGAACAAAGTAGAAACAGGTACAAATGACCTTTTAGCAGACTTGACTGACGGGGTGCTGACGCTGACGATGAATCGTCCTGAAGCGCGTAACGCGATGTCAGATGCAATGACTGGTGCTTTGGCGCAACAATTGGCCGATGCCGAATTGAACAGCGCTGTAAAGGTCATCGTTTTGACTGGCGCCGGCAAAGGTTTTTGCGCCGGCGGCGATGTTAAGGGTATGGCTGCAAGCGGTGATGGCACCGTGGGCGATAATACTATTGATGGGGCCATCCATAGGCAGCGCCTTAATCAGCGTGGCACAGCCGGAGCCTTGTACTCAATACCGAAGCCAACTATCGCTGCATTGCCAGGTGCTGCAGCGGGGGCAGGTTTGTCTCTAGCATTAGCCTGTGACATGCGAATTATGGCAAACAGCGCTATGATGACCACGGCTTTTGCCAAGGTCGGTTTCTCTGGCGACTACGGCGGCACTTTCTTTATGTCGCAGCTCATTGGCACAGCCAAGGCCCGGGAACTTTACTTTCTTTCAGACCGCGTGAATGCAGAACAAGCACTGGATTTAGGATTAACCAACTGGGTTTGTGAAGCAGACGAATTAGCGTCCAAAGCCAATGAAATTGCTCTGCGCCTCGCCAGCGGTCCTACCGTTGCGTACCGCTATATGAAAGAAAACTTTGCTCGAGCATTGTCCTCTGGTGACGTCAACGACTGCCTAGATTTGGAAGCCACGCACCACGTGCATTGTGGTCAAACTGAAGATCATAAAAATGCCACCAAAGCATTTGTCGAAAAACGGAGCCCGGTATTTGTAGGGCGCTAGACCTTAGTTGTAGTGCTTGGGAATTGAGGCCAAGGGAGTTTTCTTTCTTGGTCTTAGATTAGCTTGGCCGCGGATTAGTTAGTCTTAAAAGCGGCTCTCGCGAAACCCGCCTTATGAATAATTTCTTGAGCCCTAGAACTTGCCAAATATTGCATAAAGCGTGCGGCAGCTTTGTTGGTGGCGCCAAACTTAAGTAGCACCGCATCTTGCAGAATTGGCGAGTACAATTTTCTGGGGATGATTAGATAGTTATCAGTCTGCTGGTTTTGTTCAAGCATTTGCGCTGCTGCCACAAAACCCAGTGTGGCATTGCCTGTGGCCACTAGAGAAAAAGTTTGTCCAATATTTTCCCCGGTCACTTGCTTTTGTGACTTTGTGATTTTCAGGTTCTGTAAAACTTCCTGAGCGGCAAAGCCATAAGGCGCAAGACGAGGATTGGCTAATGCAATGCTCGAAGCACCCTCTAGCCACTGTCTAATTTGTAAGCTCTGCTTTACTTGGTTTTCCTCGGTGTTAGTCGCCGAACGCTTAGTATTATTTGGTCTCCACAGCACTAATGCGCCACTGGCATAAGTGAAGCGACTGTTGGGTATAGTGAATTCGTGTCGCTCCAATAATTGTGGCCGTTTTTGGTCCGCAGCCATGAAAATATCATAAGGGGCTCCTTGGCGAATTTGTGCGTAGAGCTTGCCGGTCGATCCGCCGCTGATGAGTATTTTTCCTTCGTCGAAAGATTCAAAATCTTTGCTCAGGTTTTTTAACGTGGTAACAAAGTTGGTAGCTACCGCAACCCTAACAAAACCTCTTGCCGAATCCGCTTGAGCCAAACTCTGCACGCCAAACAAACTCAGAGCTACGATGAAATACTGATTAAATAAAAGTGCGGTTATTTTACGCTGGCTCACGTTGAGAGCGCCTGATTACTATTAGCTTGGCGAGTTTTATAAGCTATGATGCGCGAAGCAGGTGCAATAGGCATTGAAGTTTAAATGGCAATGATAGGAGACCATCATGTTAACTTTCCGTTACATAAACAAGTTTTAAGGTACGAACAGAATAAACAGGAGGATTTATTAAAATCTCAGTTTAGTGCGGGTGGCTTAACGGCCGTTTTGCTCAAATTATCTAAATTCCAAATTACAGCAAGTACGAGAGGTACTCATGGCAGCTTCTGAAAAATCTATGCGCCGAGTCGCACTCACTTCACTGGGTGGCACCAGTATTGAGTGGTACGACTTCTTTATTTATGGCACAGCTGCTGCTCTGATCTTCCCAACATTGTTTTTCCCACCTGATATGCCTGCGTATATTGGACTTATAGCCTCCTTCGGCACTTTTGCTGTTGGCTTTATCGCTCGACCAGTGGGCGGCATGTTGTTTGGTCATTATGGTGACCGGCTGGGTCGCAAGGCTGCCTTAGTCACCGCCATGGTGATGATGGGGGTTGCCACAACGCTTATTGGCCTTTTGCCAGGTTACGAAAAAATTGGGCCGCTAGCGCCAATTTTATTGATTTTACTACGTTTTGTTCAAGGTCTCGCCGTCGGTGGGCAGTGGGGTGGTGCAATGCTTTTAGTTACGGAGAGTGCGCCACCAGAGAAACGTGGGTTCTATGGCGCCTTCGCTCAAGCAGGTGCGCCGGTTGGTGTGATCTTGGCGAACGTAGCCTTTCTAATTGTCACAGCATCGGTTTCGACCGAGGCTCTTTTAGATTGGGGCTGGAGAATCCCATTTTTAGCCAGCATCGTTCTGATTGGTCTGAGCATGTACGTGCAATTGACCTTAGAAGATACCCCAGCCTTTAAGGAGTTAATTGAAAGTTCTGAACCGAGAGAGGCCAAACCAAGTTCTCCGGTGATCCAGGCGCTAAAAACCTACCCAAAGGAAATCACCCTAGCGGCGGGCGCATTCTTAGGTGTTCAAGTGACTTTTTATATTCTTATAGTCTTTGCTATTTCCTATGGCACAGATCCAGCCGGACTGGCGTTAAGCAAGTCAGACATGCTGATCGCGGTTTTGATCAGCACCGTGTGCCAAGTGCCAGCGCTGTTTTTTTTCGCCGCTTGGTCAGATCGTCATGGACGACGCGGCGTTTATAAGTGGGGGGCAATTGTCACCGGGCTGTGGGCATTTGTGATGTTCCCGTTGATTAATACCGGATCCTTGCCTTTAATCACCCTCGCCTTAGCCGGTGGGCAGGTTGCAATCGCCATGATGTATGGTCCACAGGCTGCGCTGCTTACTGAGCTCTTCAGTACTGAAGTGCGATACTCCGGCGCGTCCCTAGGCTATCAATTGGGTGCCATTGTCGGTGGCGGCTTTGCACCGATTATTGCAACATCATTAGTCGTTTTTGGAAGTTCCGTTTGGGTTTCTGGATATATTGCGTTGGCTTGTATTCTAACGTATCTCTCTCTTGTTCTACTCAAAGAAACTCCAGTGACGGATTTAGACAAGGTAGCCTAGCCTAATTTTTTCGGTTGTTATTCGCCCGGGCGCCGATGCTCGGGCAAATGAAGCTATTGCCTCCGCGCTCTATTTCGATCAGAACCTCAGTCTTGTGAATAATCCCGCGGCCTCTATCTGTCCTGCCAGCTGAAGTAATTTGCCTTCTTCCCCAGTCCCCGCTATCAATTGACTGCCTACGGGTAGGTCATTTTTGGACATACCCATTGGTACACTTATTGCCGGATGACCGGTATCGTTGAACAGCGCGGTGAAACCCAGTGTTTGAAAGAGCAATGCCGAATAAGTGCTTGGATCCTCCGCCATCATGTCTATTCGCCCGTGTGCAAGGGGTAGGCATGCCATGGTTGGGGTGAGTAGGTAATCAAATTCACATAATAACCGATCTATAACTCGCCCATGCTGGTGAATCATTGCCACAGCGGCAGCATAGTCTGTGCCGGTTATTTCTTTTGCGTATTGATAGTTTTGCCAGCTGCCTAACTCTATATCTTCTTGCGTAATGGCTCTGCCAATCTCGGCTTGTTTAGCGTTAAGCATGGCGCCGACGTGACTGATGGCAACGACTCCGTGTGCCTCTCGGACATTGTCCGTGTTTACATCAACTTTTATCAGTTCAACGAAGTGGCCCATATTTTCTAAGTGTCGTGCGCTCGCTTTTGTTATCTCTAACACTTCGGGGTCTAGGTCTGAGCCGTTGAATGTTGTAAGGCATAGGCCGATTTTTTGCTGCGTAAGTGGTCGATTCGCTAGGTGAAAAAAAGATTCGCTGGGTGCTGGCACATAATAGGGGCTGCCTGATTCCGGCCCAGCGCTAATGTCTAATAAAGCTGCGCTGTCGCGCACAGATTTGGTGATGGCGTGAGTGGTGGATAACCCCCCCCAGCCCTCTAATTGTGCTGGACCAAGGGGCACTCGGCCTCTTGTGGGTTTTAGGCCTACAAGGCCGCAACAACTTGCGGGTATGCGAATTGAGCCGCCGCCATCGGAGGCATGGGCCATGGGAAGAATGCCGGCGGCGACCAATGCAGATGCACCGCCACTGGAACCTCCGCTGGAGTATCCATGCCTCCAAGGGTTATGTGTAGGTCCAAAGAGTGCGGGCTCGGTTGTGGTGGCGAGGCCAAATTCTGGTGTATTGGATTTGCCGCAAATGACTAATCCTGCAGCCTTGTAACGCTGCACTAGCGTTGAGTCGTGGGTTGCCACATTGTCTTGAAACAGTCGCGAACCATTGCTGGTGACCACGCCTTTATATTGCATACCTAAATCTTTTAGCGCAAAGGGCACGCCTGTGAAAGAGCCATTTGGGAGGCCTGCTTCAATGGTTTGTGTCGCCTCGGTATTCATAGGTAGCACCATGGCATTTAGCGACGAGTTCTTCTCTTCTAACAGGCTTTGCGCGGTTTCTAACGCCTCACTCGCGGTGACATCACCTTGCTGAATAAGCTGCGCTAATCCCAGTCCATCTAATGCGCTGTATTCGTTTTTGTTCATGGTCATCTCTATTTTATATAATCATTAATCGTTGCTTAGGGCCTCTATTAAATTAACAAGCTCGAATTGATCAAAGTTAGCCAAGATAGGCCCTTCAGAGTCGACGCAAGCATTGCGCGCTGTGCAAGTATTTGGAAAGTTGAGTGCATCGCTCTCTATGTCTAAAACAAAGCCTTGATTCATTGCGTGGTCATATTTGGTCAAAACCACAATGACAATGTCGTTTTCTGGCCATATATAGATTTTCTGCCCATGCAAGCCAATAGCAGCAATGACGTCGATGGGCGGTTGGCCGCCGTTGAAGTAGGTTTCATTGAGTTCCCACCACTGAAATCCATAAGCGCCAATGGCGACCAGGCTTTGGGTGACGTAATCAGTTGACACAATTTGCTCGCCTTGCCAGTTGCCGTTTCGTGCGTATAAAAGTCCAAATCTAGCAAAGTCATCTGGGCGCATATCAAGACAGCAATAGGTCATTGGGTTAATCGCGGTGCTGTCAAACCAAAATCCTACGCTTGTTGTATCTATCCCAATAGGCGCAAGAATTTTGTTGGCTAAATACTGGTGCGCGGTCTGGCCGGTAGACCTTTCTAGGATGGGTGATAATAATTGCGTGTTGGCGTTGGAGTACTTGAATTGGCTGCCAGGAGTGCTTTCTAATGGAAAATTTATTGCGTGTATTGTTTGGTTTTCGGCGAAAAAAGTGTCGTCTTGGTCCGAGTATCCAGAGCGCATTTGTAACACCTGTTTTAGCGTGATATCGGCTTTGTCAGTATTCTGCCACTCAGTAATTATATCGCTGACCTTCGTATCTACTGACTCTATTAGTCCCTCGTCTATCGCTACACCAATGGCTGCGCTATAAAAGCTCTTTGCCACTGACCAACTGGTGCCATAGCTGCCTTTGCCGTACCCCTGCGCATAACGTTCCCCTATGGTGACTCCGTTTTTGCTGATCAATACCGATTGTATTGCTTGGTCGGTGAAGATGTGATCCAGTATCGCATCCACGCTTTCTTGGTCTGTGTTTTCTGTGCTTGGGTTAACGCGTCGCAAATCCCAAATTTGACGAACGTTCGTATTAGTCTCTTCGTCATTCGAATTTATCGGATTGATGTTACTGCTAGGTGGGGTGGCAAGAGTTAGCGCACTGGCGTTACCACTGCTACTGCCGCCACATGCAGCGACTATAAACAATAGATATGCCAGGGTTATCAACTTGAGTGTTTGCATTGCCTTTCGCTCTAAGTGGAATAAATTTTGAGCCGTCGCAGGACTATTGTACGTGCTAGTGGTTAAGTGATCCTCAATCAGGCCTCAGTTAAAACAGATAAAGCCCTTGCTGATGGCTGTTTCACCTTGATCATTCAGCACTTGAAAGCTCAGGTGGTTACTGCCACTAAAGCTGAGTTGCAGTTGAATGGTCGAAGGCATTAGCACCATGGCCGCAAACCGACCGCCAATGCGTTTTATGCGAGTGGGGTCGCCGCCGAGTCGCTCATTAACAATACGGGTGACAGCTAGGGCGAGCGTTGCCGTGCCGTGCAATATTATGTCCGGTAGCCCTGCGGCTAAGGCTACCTTGCGGTCTGTATGAATGGGGTTCCAGATGCGTGCGCATTCTGTGTAAGTGTGGGCCAAACTGCCGGGAACATAAATATCAGAGCTATGCGACTCCACAATTGGCAGTGCGGCAGGTGGTTCGGGCGCGCGGTCAACTGTACTTTCAACCTCGCTACCGGTTCTGCCATCAATAACATCCACCCCTCGATAAATACTCAATTGATAAGTGCTGCATACCAGTTGTTGTTGCGCATCAAAAGTATCTAGGCGCATGGTGTATGCCCCGCCTGGGTTGATCGCCTCAATGCCTATCATGGTGGCCTTGGTCGTCAGCATTTCTCCAGCGGTTATGGGTTTGAAAATATGCAGGTCATGAGCTGCGTGGACACCACGTCCAGACTCCTCATTGGTGAGCGTATCTGCTGCTGCCAGTTTGCGAGTATTCAAAATGGCTGGCCATTCTAGGCAAACCGGAAAAATAGGGTGGGCTATGATTTTGCCAGCAGTTGTATCCATGTAAATAGGGTTGAGATCGGTCAGGCTGGCTGCATAGGCCATGAGCCAACGCTCGTCTACCCAATGTTTCACCTCTTCGGTTTGGCAACCAATCATCTTTTTGTCGAGAGGCATACGCCCTCCTGTCGAAATTTTTGCTCTGTCAGGAGTCTAAGCGTTTCTGTCGAGCTTTATACAATGCAAAGTTAGGACTTTGTGCCCTGCAACTCCAAGCTTACGCGAAAAATCCAGATTGTTAACTCAGATCTAGCCATTTCAGTTGGCCACTAAATGGTTGAAATCTATCACGGCGTTGAGTAATAAATTGATGAAATAGACGAATTAAATAACAGTTGGCTAAGAATGATCGAGCATTATCTCTTACGCGATATTACTTTTACAGGCGGATAAACTTAGAACACGGTGACTCTATCTATCCGTGGTGTGTCCACCCCGCTGTATGCGCCAGAGCGCCAGACACTAAAAAATATGCCAGCCATGGTAGCAGTGGCATACAAGCAAAGATCCAGATTAAGATGGGAAGCGAAGGGAGAAAAAATATGCATGTAGTACCCATGTCTGCGCCGTTAGGCGCCATTGTGGAAGATCTTGATATACGCAGTCTCGACGCCCAGCTATGGCCGACGCTGAACGACCTTTTTAATAAGCATCATGTGCTGGTGTTTCCAAGGCAGGATCTAACTCCTGCGGATCAAATGGCTTTCGCCCAGCACTGGGGCGAGTTGGTGCCCTTCCCTTATGGTGGTATTGAGGGTTATCCAAACATTATTGAACTGCGTAATAACGGCAAGAAGCGCGATGTGAATCAGCATTGGCATTCGGATATGACCTACGATCCAATGCCACCGAAACTCACAATGCTTTATGCTATTGAGGCGCCTGAACTTGGTGGCGAAACCGCGTTTAGCAATCAAATTTTGGCCTATCAAGAGTTGTCGGATGGCTTGCGGGAGGTGGTTGATGGTCTTGTTGCGCTCCATTCTGCAGAAGATTTAGCACGGCTTTATGGTGCTGATCCTGCTGAGGCATCTCGGGCCGAGCATCCGGTTGTGCGCACCCATGACGAGAACGGCCAGCGCGGACTATATGTTTGCCGAGCATTCACTCAGAAGTTCCGTAACTGGACGAGGGAAGAGAGTAGGGCGCTGCTTGAATATTTGTATCAGCACAGCGTGCGTGCTGAATTTCAGGCGAGACATAAGTGGCGTCCAGGCGACCTAGTGATGTGGGA
>CAJWNY010000009.1 GCA_913043815.1 uncultured Gammaproteobacteria bacterium | reverse complement strand
GTTATGTGGGACAACGCTTATGCCGTCCACGACCTTAATGATCAAGGCGAGCACCTAAAGTCCATTCGTGACGCCGCAATATTGCAAAATACCCAAGACCATATTGTGCAGTTCGCTTCCACTTCTAAAATTACCCATGCAGGATCAGGCGTTGCCTTTATCGCTGGGGCAGATGAGGTTTTGGCCAACCTAGAAAAACACATGGCAGTGTTTACTATTGGTCCGGACAAAGTAAATCAATTGCGCCATGCGCGATTTTTAAAGGGTCGCTTGAAAGAGCATATGACTGCGCACGCTGCAATCATCCGGCCAAAATTCGACCTCGTATTGAAAAGTTTCGAGCAAGAATTGGGCGACTTAGGCATAGCCACTTGGACTAAACCTAAGGGTGGCTACTTTGTTTCCTTAGACCTTCAGCCCGGCCTAGCCAAAGAAGTGGTAGCAATGGCAAAAGCAGTTGGTCTTACCCTGACGCCAGCAGGTGCAACATTTCCTGGCGACCACGACCCCAAAGATCGAAATATGCGAATAGCGCCTACCTTTGGGTCCTTAGATGAAATTAACGCAGCAATGGGTATCCTGACGCTGTGTATAAAGTTAGCCAGCGTACGCAAACTGGTGAGCGACAAAACTTAAATTAGGTATTACATGTTAGAAGACAATGGCGAAAATAAAAATTTAGACAAGGCCAAAGAAGAAATTGCAGCGGAAAACCCCGCTGAAAATTCCATATTAGATGCGCCTGCCAAACTGATAGAACCAGAAAACGAAGCAGTAGAGGCCAGCGGCACCGTTGACAATGTTGTAGCAGAACACGCGGCGGAGCCTGACTCCGAACAATACAGCGAAACCAGCAATGAGCCCTCTACAGAAGAAGTCGCAGAAAGCGCTGACGAAATGCCAAACGATGGCATTGAAGAAACCGTTAGCGAAGCAGTTGCCACTGAGAAGCCTGTATTTGAGGAGGCCGCTATCGAGGCAGACACTGCCACTGATGGAGTTGTAAAAACTGAAGATGCGGAGGACCCAACACAAGCAGCAGCGCCAGAAACTGAAGCGACCGCAGAGGCCGCAGATGTAGACGAACCCGTGCGTTTTCAAGAACTAGCGCTCCCAGGTCCATTGGTCGCAGCGGTAGATGAACTAGGATTCGAATTTTGTACGCCTATCCAAGGCAGATCACTCCCTTTCAGCCTATCAGACTACGATGTTACAGGTCAGGCACAAACAGGTACCGGTAAAACCGCAGCATTTTTAATTACGTTGTTTACCCGCTTTTGGGAAAACCCCCTGCAAACAGAACAAGCCTCGGGCACGCCCCGCGCACTGGTATTAGCACCTACGCGGGAACTGGCTATGCAAATTGAAGGAGACGCACAAAGCCTGAGCAAACACATGGGCATGCGCACAGTTTGCGTCGTTGGCGGCATGGACTACGGCAAGCAGCGCGAAGAACTTGAAGAAGGCCCAGTAGATGTATTAGTTGCCACACCAGGGCGACTGATAGATTTTGTAGAAAGACGAGAAATCAATCTACGCGAGGTAGAAGTTTTGGTAATTGATGAAGCCGATCGCATGTTAGACATGGGCTTTATCCCTGACGTGCGACGCATTGTTTTGCAGACACCGCACAAGCGTAAGCGTCAAACTTTGTTCTTCTCCGCAACGTTTAACGATGCTGTTATGCGCTTAGCGCAATCTTGGACCATCGATGCAGAGCACATTATTGTCGAACCCGAGAGCGTAGCGACAGATACTGTAGATCAAAAATTTTGGTTGGTAGGCGCACGAGAAAGACAAAAGGTACTGTTCCAATTCCTAACCCAAGCGCAACCTGAGAGAGCAATCATTTTTGCCAACAGGCGCGATCAAACTCATCGCATTGTCGAGTTCTTACGAAAAAAAGACATTCATTGTGAAGCGCTAGCCGGCGACGTTCCGCAGCGCAAGCGCATGGCAACTTTGGCCCGTTTCAAAGAAGGCAAGCTGCGCTACTTAATTGCAACAGATGTTGCAGGCCGCGGTATTCATGTAGACGGGGTTTCTCATGTTGTGAACTACGAATTACCCGACGACTCGGAAGACTATGTACACCGTATTGGACGCACCGGCAGAGCTGGCGCATCTGGTATATCTATCAGTTTCGTTTCTGAAGATGACGCTTTTAATCTACCTGCACTGGAACAATATCTAGGCACACAGATCAAATGCATCCAGCCTGATTTACTAACCGACAGCTAAAGAAAGCTGGCGAAGCTGCGAGTTGGAAAAAACTCATGACTGAAAAAAAATCAGACGATGCCGCAACCCAAGGCCTGGCTGCCGTCACCCAAGTGGCGGTAGTTCAGCATAATGCTGGGGTAGATGTGGAGGCTAACTTATGCAAGTTAGAGTTACTCTCCTCACAGGCCGCCAGCGAAGGCGCCCAACTCATCACTTGGCCTGAGGCATTCGCGTACTTAGGCCGGCACGATGGCAAAAAAGAGATTTTAGAATCGCTCAGCGAAGCCGGCCCAATCCTTAAGCGCTGCAGAACATTAGCACGTAGCCTCAATAGTCACCTATTATTGGGTGGATTCCACGAATCGGTAGACGGCGATCCTGACCGCTGCTACAACACCAGTGTGTATCTAGACGAAACCGGCAGCATTCGCGCGACTTATAGAAAAATCCACCTATTTGACGTGAGCATTCCTAACGGCCCACAACTCATGGAATCTAAGCGGACAGCGCCGGGTAAAAAAGCCGTATGTGTGGACGCCCCCATGGGCAGCTTAGGCCTAACCATTTGCTATGACGTGCGCTTCCCTTTGTTATACCAACGCTTAGCCAGCATGGGCGCTGTTGCGATCACAGTGCCGTCGGCATTTACCGCTACGACGGGCGCTGCGCATTGGCACACGTTACTCCGCGCTCGGGCCATTGAAACCCAAAGCTATGTTATTGCGCCCGCGCAGCATGGTGCACACAGCGCCAACCGCGCCTCCTACGGGCACTCACTCATTGTCGACCCATGGGGCGAGGTCATTGCTGAATTACCCGAGGGCGACGGCTACGTCATTGCCGCAGTGGACAGCGAAGAAGTAAACCGAATTAGACGCGAAGTACCCAGCCTCGCTAACCAAAGACCCATAGACTAGCCGATGAGCAACCAACTAGAGCAACAAAGTTCTCGCGGTAGCGGCCAAATCGTTTTCTTACTTGCAGCATTAATTATTGTTGCAGCGGGGCTTAAATCCTCTCAGGAGATTATGGTGCCGTTTTTATTAGCGGCATTTATCGCTACCATCGCCGCAACGCCTATGTTCTGGCTTCGAGCCAAAGGCGTACCCACAGGCTTGGCACTGGCGTTAGTAGTGGTTGGTATATTCACCGCCCTTCTGTTAATCGGTGCGGTAGCTACGCAGTCTACTTCAGCGTTTATTGCGAAACTGCCCTTCTATCAGGAAAGACTCGTTAGTATTCAAGTAGAGGTTGTCCAAGCGCTAGAGGGCCTCGGTATTCCTATAGATTTATCCAGTGTGCTTGAGGGCTTTTCACTCAGTTCGGCACTTAGCTTTGCTGGCTCCACACTGGCAAGCTTAGGTAATTTATTGAGCAATGGCTTTTTAATCATTCTCACGGTTATCTTTATTCTTGCTGAGGCCACTAGCTTTTATCCAAAGTTGAACTCAGTACTGAGTAACCCAGAACGCGACCTGGTGTACTTCAGACGTTTCGCTAACAACATGAACCGCTACATTGCTATCAAAACCTCCATGAGTCTACTTACTGGCGCACTAGCAACAATAGCGCTGTGGCTATTAGATATCGATTTCCCCGTGCTTTGGGGACTGCTAGCCTTTCTCCTCAATTTCATCCCCACCATTGGTTCAATTTTCGCTGCCATACCGCCGTTGTTATTGGCACTCATTCAGCACAGCCCTAGCGCTGCAGGTGCAGTAGCGTTGATTTTCTTCCTCATCAACATGGGCGTAGGCAGCATTCTAGAACCCCGCTACATGGGAAAAGGGCTAGACCTTTCAACTTTAGTAGTATTTTTATCTCTGATTTTCTGGGGCTGGATATTAGGCACTGTGGGCATGTTTCTCTCGGTGCCTCTAACTATGACCGGAAAAATTGCTATGGAAGCAAACCCAAGAACACTGTGGTTAGCACGACTACTAGGTCAAAGCGTGAATGAAAGTGCGGCAGAGGACAAAGAAAGTAATAATGCACTGCCTGGTACATCAGACGCGCCAGTGGATAATCACAACAACTCCATTAAAAGTGGAACCCAGAGCCAGCCTAAGCAAGAGTCACATAACCAATGAGTCAATTCGAACGGCCAAATATTGCGGCCATGCAGGGGTATAGCTCCGGCGAGCAGACCTGGAAAAAAAACACCATAAAACTCAACACAAATGAAAATCCTTTTCCTGCAAGCGCAAAAGTACAGGCCGCGCTAATGGAGTTCGCAACGGCGGAACTTAGGGTTTATCCACAACCTACCGCTGACAAATTACGAGACGCCATTGCTTCACATCATGGCCTTACCCGCGACCACGTTATGGTTACCCACGCTGGAGACGAGGCACTGCGATTGGCCATCACTACTTTTGTCGAACCAGGCGGTACACTGGGCACCACAGACCCAAGTTATTCTCTTTACCCGGTGCTGAGCAAAATTCAAGATGCCAAAATGCACACGTTGGCTTTAGCAGACAACTGGTCTATTCCGGGTGAGTTCACCGAAAGCATGGCAAAACACAACGCCCAACTGACGTGCCTGGTTAATCCCCATGCGCCCAGCGGACATCTCACGCGTCTGGAGACCATCGAGACCATTGCACAAAACATCAGCGGCGTACTGTTAGTGGACGAAGCCTATATCGACTTTGTCGATCCTAGCCTTGCCTATTCAACCAAAGATCTGCTTAGCGTAAGAGATAACGTGTTGGTGCTGCGCACATTCAGCAAAGGCTACAGTTTGGCCGGGTTGCGTCTAGGATACTTGCTAGGTGATCCTGAACTGATAAAACCCATGCTGGAAAAGACTCGCGACAGCTACAATATTGACGGCATCAGCCAAGCTCTGGGTTTAGCTGCAATAACCGATCAAGCTTATGCGCAAGAAACATGGCGTCAGGTCCGCGAACAAAGACAGGTGCTAGGTGATGCGCTAAGTAAACTGGGATTTAGTAGCCCACATAGCGAGGCAAACTTTTTACTCGCGACAATGCCAGAACAAATAGATGCAGAAGGTTTGTACGAAGCACTGAAAGCCAAAGGCATATTGGTGCGCTATTTCCCAACGCCTAGACTCAAAGACAAGCTACGCATCACGATAGGCACGGCCGAACAAAACCAAGCGCTGTTAACTAGCATACGCCAGCTGATCACTCGCTAATAGAAATGGCCAAAGCACCATTCACTCTTGCTGGCTAACAGCCTACACAAAATGAAAGGTTTCTAATGAGCAAACATCTCCTCAACAATCAGAAAATTTCAGCGTTGCCCGTCACTCGGGTTCAACACCAATTTAATGTCAATGCTATTCGCTCAACAAAAACTCTAGGCTCAGCCACAGGCTTGCAACGTTTAGGCATACATCTAGTCACCATCTGCCAAGGTAATGACTCCACCTCCCACCACTACCATGATGCCGACGAAGAATTTATATACATTGTTTCAGGCACGGGCATAGCGCGTATCGGCGAGGAATCATTCGAAGTGGGCCCAGGAGATTTTATGGGCTTTCCTGCGCCGTCGGATGCCCACAGCTTACACAACCCAAATGCAGAAGATTTAGTTTACCTTATGGGCGGCGAAGGCTGGCCCGTGGATGTGGTTCACTACCCTGAGATCCAGCGCAGCATGACTCGCTCTCACGGCAAGCGCGCTTATAGCGACTGGAAGGATATTACTGAGGTTAAAAGCCGCTAGCTTTGCGCTGGCCATTTGGCGAAAGCCATAAGGTCGAGTACCCTTTGCTCTCTGCTTTAATTGCGTCACTCACACTTAAGGGGCAAAACTGGTGATTACTTTGGATCATAGAATTAGTCGACACAATAATTTACAGGAAGGGATATGACTCAACTACCCGCAGTGAGCCTTGCCGCCGTACCTGGCCGCAGATTACAAACCATCGAGATCGCCAAAGAAATTGAAAAGAGAGGTTTTCCCGGCATATTTGGACCCAGCCTAGGTGACAGTCTTTCTCTTTGTAACGCTATCGCACTGGCGACAACTGATGTCATGATCGGCACCAGCATTACCCCAATTTATACGCGCAATGTCACCGACTTCGCGCAAACAGCTGGTTTTCTACACGAAGTGTCCAATGGCCGATTTCGCTTTGGTGTGGGCGTCAGCCACGCACCGGCGTTAAACCGAATGGGTATTACCGCAGGCAAGCCGTTGGGCGATATGCGCAAGTTTGTTGAAGATATGCACGCTGTGCCAAGAGTTGGCGACATGCCGCCTATAGTGCTGGCAACACTGCGCGACAAAATGATTCAGTTGGCCCAGGAAATTGGCGGCGGCATGGTATTTGCCAACGGCGCTCGCTCTTATATGAGTCACTCCCTAGGCAACTTATCTGCTGAAACACGCAGCAGCGATGACTTCTTTATCGGCAACATGATTCCTACTTGTGTCAGTGACGACAAAGCAGCAGCAGCCGCTGTTTGCCGTAAAACTCTTACCAGCTACGCATTTTTGCCCAACTATAGAAACTACTGGAAGGCAGCGGGATTTGACGAAGAGATGAATAGTGTTGAAGCAGCCATTGCAGAAAAAGACTACGATCGCGTTCCCGAATGCTTGTCCGACCGCTGGCTTGCAGACACCACACTCTTTGGCAGCAAAGCTGAAGTCCGAGAAGGAGTAGAGGCTTGGGTCGACGCGGGCATTAAGACACCCATTATCGTACCGTCTTCAGCATCGGGTGGTCAGATTAAGGCATTGGAGGAATTCTTTGCCCTCTGGGACTAGTACCCACCACTTGCACCCGCAACGAAAGATTCGTCTCATTAGGCACGGCAACGCTAAACCGAATCGGTTTGGGCAAGCAGATTTCTCAAGGCCACTAGATAAGTGTGGCCTTGATGATTTGCGCAGCACCACGCAACAGCTACTCTCGCGCAAAGCAAACACCGCAGATTGGTTGTGGGCTAGCTCAGCCTTTAGGACGGTAACCACCGCTCGAGCTCTCTCATCTATTTGCAATTGCACTATGCAATTGGAGGAAGATCTATATTTAGCCGGTCCAGAATTGATACTCAGCGTACTGCGAAGTACGCCGGAGGATTTTCATAACGTGATATTAGTGGGCCACAACCCCGGAATTAGCTTATTGGCTGGACTGCTCAACAATCCAGCGCTAACTATAGAGCTAGGAACGTTAGGTATAGCGGAACTTACGTTTAAGGGTGGATGGCAGGATTTAACCTTTGGCCAGTGCCAACACCAAGCCACCTATGACTATAAAACAGCGGTAAAATCTACAATCAATAACTAGGCGAGCCAATTACCTAGATAGGTATTGGTTTCGCTTGAAGAGTTGCCTTTAAGCAATGGGTTTAAAAATCTTCGCCACATAAAAACCGTCCCAAGGCCCTGCTGGCATCACCCGCAAAGTCAGGTCTAAATCCTCATTCATTTTCTTACCCAGCCATCGGGTGAGTCCTGGCATTGAGTTAGACGGGCACTCTGTAATTGGCATAATTTGCGCGTCGGTTTTCTTCAACAATGAGGCCACTACCAATTCGTTTTCATCCGGCCCAAAACTACAGGTGCAATAAAGCAAAATACCGCCGGGTTTCAACGCTGCATAGGCAGAGCGAATAAGGCTCTTTTGTTTCCGCTGAGTTTCTTTAACCTTGCGCGGGCTCCAGTGTTGGTAAGTGCTGGCATCCAGCCAATTCATGCGCGACTCAGACGAACAGGGAGCGTCTAACAAAACGCGATCAAAACGTTCGGGCACGGCCCGTCCAACGCTGCGCCCATCGCGCTGATAAAATTCAACATTGGTTACGCCACAACGCTGCAAATTAGCCTGCATACGGAAAAATCTGCTGCGTATTGGTTCAACCGCGGCAAGCCGGCCGGTGTTATTCATGCGCGCCGCAATGGCTAAAGTTTTACCACCAGGGGCTGCGGCCAGATCCAGTATCTCTTCGTCTGTTTGCGGGTCGAGTATTGAAACAGCAAAATAGCTCGCCGGATTTTGGATATAAATTTGTCCGCTTTCAGCACTAGCATGCTGGGAAATAGCCGCATCTCGAGCCACTGAATATAGGTCAGAAACCATAGGCACCGAAACTCCCAAAGAGCCACCCAAATGTGCTTTTAATGACTCCAGCAGTAGAACTTTGTCTGCCTCAGATTCTATTTGCAAGTCATTCAACCAATAGCTTGATATAGTCTTTTGACTCAACTCAGCAATAATTCTACCTGCTTCAGCAAACCCAAAGACCGCTTCAAGGCGCTGGCAAAAATCGCCGGCAAACTGAAAATCATCCGGCAGCTGGGCGACTAACTCTGGGTTAGCAGGAAGGACTATATATTTATTTGCTCTCGCCACGGCGTGAATTCTCTAAATTACATTTATTTGCTGTTGTTTAAACGAATAAACAACCAAAAATGGATACCACCTCCACTTTCTGCAACGGTAGTATTACGCAAATTATAGGGTGTAATAACACCGCTTCGTATCATTATTCACAGGAGTCGATTTCTTGAAACTTGCAAAATATGCTTTAGACGTTGGCCTTTATACCAACCAATTGGACCCCAGCCTGGCATTTTGGCAAGACCAAGTTGGCCTCAAATACAACGAAATGTTGCCCTTAGGTGGCGGCGCGCGGCAGCACCGTCATACCGTTGGCGACAGCGTCCTTAAAGTTAATCATAGCCGTCACAAGCTAGAACGCGGCGACAGTGGGCTAAGTAAGTTGAGCATCTACAGCACATCTGTTGAGGAACCCGCCCAGCTTTTGGATCCAGACGGCAACGACATAGACCTTTGCCCAATCACTGCGCAAAGTCCTAATTTATCGCTTACGCTGGCAGTGACAGATTTAGCACGCAGTGAAGAGTTTTACGCCCAAACATTGGGACTACCCAAAGATGGTGAGGGCGGCTTTCGTGCCGGTGCGTCACAGATATTACTCACTCAGGGCGGCAGTTTAGGCGAAGTGCCACAAAAAGCACTGGGACTGCGTTATATGACTTTTCAAATTTTTGATGTGGTGACCGAACACACTCATGTAATTAGCAACGGCGGCAGCGAAGGCATGGCGCCAGTGCGTTTGGGTGAAGTAGCTTTTATCAGTTTTGTTCGCGATCCAGACGGCATTTGGATAGAACTCAGCCAAAGAAAATCTATTACTGGATCACTCGCTTAATCGATAAAAACTACCCTAAGGCGCGTAAGGTTTTAGGTAGGTCAACCTTCAGTGGACTAAGGACTGGCTAATGGGTATACCTGTGCAAATGCATTTTGCAAAATTAGGTTAAGACCTAAAGAAATTATATTGGAGATACATATGGGCTTTTTATCATTCCTTCTACTACTGGTCATTGCTTACTTACTGTGGCGGGTCGGTGAGCAATTGCCCGATGTTTTGTACAGATTGAGCGAGATACAAAAAGACATCGCAGAGATGAATCGACGTAGCCGTGAGGGCCCAACAGATAAAGCTCCAGCAAACAAAAAGCCTGCGCCCAAGAAAAAACCAGAAGCCGACAGCGATGCGTAATTATTAAGAAAACTGACAATGCCTCCCACTAAAAAGCCAACAGCAAGTATCTCTAAGCAACAAAATCCATTACGTTGGCGGGCTAATTTTGACTTTTTGCTGACTGCCGCGCGGATATTTCTAGGCATCTCCTTTATAATCAAGCAAATTGGCTGGGAGGCTGATTCACGGCTGCCCGCAGAAAAATAAGAACAAGAATATGCAAGACCCATTAGCCCAGTTCCAAGCAGACCGCCAATTGGCACGAGATGCTGGCGACCCAATGGCACACGTTTGTGTGTTGGCAACAGTAGATGGCCGAGGTTATCCACAGGCGCGTACATTGGTGCTGAGAAATGTCGTTCATAACAATTCGCCACGACTGGCGCTGTTCATAAATGCCAACAGTCCCAAGTGGGCAGAGCTTGCCAATAGCGACAGCGCGTGCGTTCAGGTTTATTGGCCAAGCGTAGAGTTACATTACCGCATGCAGGTACAAACCGAAGCGTTAGATCCTAAACTAGTGGCCGAAAGCTGGCAGTTTAGACCCGTCGCGCCGAAAAAAATGGATTGGCTTTATCAACAACACGCACAAAGCACAGCGATTGCTGACAGAAAGCAGTTACTCAAGCAGTTAGATCAGTTAGTGGTCCCGGAACCACTGGTGGCCCCAGACGAGGCAAAGGGTTTACTTATTCGAGTAACGGAAATAGAACGACTAGATCTGACTCAAAGTAACGGTGTACATGACAGAGTATTGCATACTTTAAACCAGGGTAAGTGGGAACAACAAACGCTGGTGCCCTAAGATCGAGGGCCTCAACAAGTTCAATCTGAGTCCAGACGATTTAAATTATCAATGTTGGCACCTAAAGCAAAATAAGATCTTGAACTAGAACTTAAGGTCATCTAACTCGGCAGTAACGATGCCCCTGAGGTTGTTAAAACAAGTGTTTTTCGCAATCTCAACAAATCCAGCAATAAACGGTGCATCTGCTTGGTCAACGCGCACCGCGCCATAGAGCGTCGGCCAAACACCCTCCTCGCCTAGAGAGCGCACTTCAACATAGTCATTCTCTAAATATTCGTGCAAAGCCCAATTCGGCAAACAAGCTACACCACGACCGCTGGCCACCAACTGAATAATCATAGTGGTTAACTCCGCATGACGAACACGTTGAGGCTCCACCCCAGCCAAGTCTAAAAAACTAGTAAAAAGATCAAGCCGATCTCGGTCAACCGGATAAGAAATAACCACCTCTTCAGCAAGATCACTGGCCTCAACCCAAGGCTTTTGCCCAAGCGGGTGTCCCTTGCACACGGCCAACTGAGCTTCATAGCTGAACAAGGGAAAGTAGTGAATGCCCGGTTCATTAACCGGGTCGGCAGTAATCACCAAATCTAAGTCGCCGCGAGCCAGGGCAGGCAGTGGCGCAAAGTGAAAACCACTGGCAATATCTAGTTCAACATCAGACCAACCATCACGATAAGAATCGATGGCCGGCAACAGCCATTCAAAACAACTATGACACTCAATGGCCATAAAAATACGCCCGGACTCACCGCCAGCTAGCCGCTGTAAATCAAGCTCTGCACTGTGGACGCGAGGCAACACCTCATCAGCGAGCTTAAGCAGGCGAGTACCGGCGCTGGCAAAGCGCACCGGACGCGTCTTACGCACAAATAACGCGCCACCAATCTTAGCCTCTAGCTCTTTAATCTGGTGGGACAAGGCCGAAGGCGTCAAATAAACCCTCTCCGCAGCCTCTACTAAACTACCGGTATCGCGCAAGGCCACCAAAGTGCGCAAGTGGCGCATTTCAACTTGAGACATGAATTTTATTCACCAAAAAATATTAGACAATGCATTCTATTCATGTTCAGCCGTGAAGTCACCCGGGCGAAGCACAGGCAAAGTCGGATTTACTCAACCGTCACGGTCGCCTCGTAAACATTTGCAGCGTATGGTTCGAATAGTTATAAACTCGCGAGTTTCGGGATTAGGTTAACAATAGTGGTGCCGCGGCTATAGCGACTCACAACTTATGGACATTAGGCGCGCATACGATAAGGTACATTGACAGCCACGCAAGGAACAATAAATTTAATATTCAGCATTGCAACTCTAAGCCGAGAAACTAACGCCCCCTACCCCCATCCCCCGCAGTGCTTTAAACTCCGCCGCGTAAATCGACTTGGGATCACAATTTGGAAAGTCAGGCTCAGCCAACAGCTAATTCTTCGCATTTTTCAACAGAAAATTTTGTTAAACCTTTGCGTATTGCTCTGCTGGGTTATCGCAGTAATCCATTCAGTGGTGGCCAGGGTGTGTATCTTAAGTATTTGTCTGGGGCGCTTACTAAACTAGGCCATCAAGTTGATGTAATTTCTGGTGAACCGTACCCAGACCTCGACCCTCAAGTGCAGTTAATCAAACTACCGGGGCTTAATTTGTATGCCCATGAAAAGCCCGCTAAAGCATTAAGCTTTAAACAGTTTTTCAAACCTGTCGACGTATTTGAGTGGCTTTCATTTTTATCTGGAGGCTTTCCTGAGCCTTGTACTTTTGGTCGTCGATTGGTGGATTATTTGCAATCTAACCGGCCAGAGTACGACATCATTCACGATAACCAGAGTCTTTGTTCGGGCTTACTCAAAACCGCAAAGCTTGGCTATACAGTGGTCACCACTATCCACCACCCCATTACTTTCGACCGCAAAATTGCTTTGGCCAATACCCCGGACTGGGGTATGCGCTTGCTAGTGCGGCGTTGGTATAACTTTTTAAACATGCAAATTAGCGTAGCCCGACAGCTCAAGCACATTGTTACGGTAAGTGAAAATTCAAAAATTGACATTGCCGCTGACTTTGCTATTTGCTCCGAGCAGCTCACCGTGGTTTATAACGGTATCGATTTTGAAACCTTTCGACCTTTACCAGAGATTCCGCGCATTCCCTTTCACCTTATCACCACCGCAAGTGCTGACCAGCCACTTAAAGGCACTCAACACTTGATTCCTGCTATTGCTCAATTGGTGAAAGAGTTTCCGGACCTTCGCCTGACATTCATTGGCGCCCCAAAGCCCGGAGGCAATACCGAACAAAGCATTAAAGCTTCTGGGTTGGAGGATAGAATTGAATTTCTTCATGGCATTTCTACTCAGCAAATTGTTGTGCTTTATGCCAGAGCAAGCATAGCCATAGTGCCATCTGAATATGAGGGTTTCGGTTTTCCTGCTGGTGAGGCCATGGCCTGCGGCGTACCCGTAGTTTCTAGCAATGGCGGCGCGCTACCCGAAGTAGTGGGCGACGCGGGCGTTATTGTACCCAGTAAAAACCCGGAGGCCTTGGCCGCTGCTATTCGCGAACTATTTTTGGATCAAAAGCGGTGCGATAACTTAAGCGTTGCGGGAAGAGCACGTATACTCACGCACTTCAATTGGTCCAATGTTGCATTACAAATGACTGCTTTTTACGAAAAGGCTATCCGCTCATGAGCTTGGAAACCATCAATATGGACCGCCTGGGCCTACGCCCAAGCGATAAACTATTGGATTTGGGTTGCGGCGAGGGCCGCCATAGCATTAGTGCTTTTTTACAAAGCGACATTCAGGTTGTGGGCCTAGATCTGAGCGCCAAAGATTTGGCCACCGCTAAAGGTCGCCTTACCGATTTTAATATTCATGCGGACAAAATTGACCGCTGCTCGTTCGTTCAAGGAAGCGGTTTTACACTGCCTTTTACAGACCATACTTTTGATCAGGTTATTTGCTCGGAAGTACTTGAGCACATCGTTGAATACGAAAAAGTGCTTAGCGAAATTAAGCGCGTACTTAAACCGGGCGGGGTATTTGCGGTGAGCGTGCCTAGATATTTTCCGGAATGGGTTTGCTGGAAACTGAGTGATGCCTACCATGAAGTTGAAGGCGGCCACGTGCGCATCTTCAATATCAATACGTTGAAGAATCAAATAGCTGCAAAGAACATGCACCTTCTTGAGCGGCACTGGGCTCACAGCTTGCATGTGCCTTACTGGTGGCTGCGCTGCTTATTTTGGTCTAGGGACGAGAATAAACCTGCTGAGGACGCGCATTGGCTTGTGCGCCAATATCACCGCTTTTTAGTTTGGGATTTAATGCAGAGACCTAAACTCACCCAGATACTAGACAAGCTACTTAACCCTTTGCTGGGTAAAAGTGTTGTTATGTATTTTCGCAATAACTAGGCTTGTCTCACCAACCTATGACACCGGATAGACAGCCTAATCTTACGCCTTCGTTAGCTTCTACAGCCGACTACATTGAACAACTGCAGTTGCCAAGCGGCGCCCTGCCCTGGTTTGCGGGCGGCATTACAGATCCTTGGGATCATACAGAAGCAATTATGGGGTTGAGTGTTGCCGGGCGCTTTAAAGCATCGCGTCTCGGCCTGCAGTGGTTGGCAGATAGACAAAGGTCCGATGGAGCATGGTTTGCTGCTTACAACGACCAAGAAGTGATAGACGGCACAAGGGCAGAAACCAACTTTGTTGCTTATGTGGCCACTGGCCTTTGGCACTATTATCAAATCACTAACGACAAACAAACTTTGACCAAGTACTGGCCAATGGTAGAAGCCGCCATTAATTTTGTTTTGGCCCAACAACAACCTACCGGTGAGATTTACTGGGCGGTAGACACTGAAAACGGCCCTTCTAAAGATGCGTTAATTACCGGCTGTAGCTCGATTTTCAAATCTCTGGGTTGCGCCATTGCTACCGCTAAAAAATTGGGCTTTGTGCGGGATGAATGGATTCAATCTAAGGCGCGTCTGGGCAACGCCCTTTTACACAGACCCGAGCGCTTTGACCGCACTTGGGAATCTAAAGCACGTTACTCGATGGATTGGTTTTACCCTATTCTTGTTGGCCTAGTGAATGGCGCAGCCGCCAAGAAGAGGCTGGCTGACAAGTGGGATATTTTTGTTGAACCAAAGTTGGGCTGCCGCTGCGTTTCGGACCAGCCGTGGGTGACCATTGCTGAAACCTGTGAATTGATCATCGCTTGCATGGCCGCTGACGAGCGAGAAAAAGCACAAGAATTGTTCGCCAACATACAACACTTTCAGCTAGACGACGGTAGCTGGTGGACAGGTTATGTATTTACTGACCAAATACATTGGCCTGATGAAAAGCCCACCTGGACAGCGGCTGCAGTTTTACTGGCAGCGGATGCTTTAACTCACATTAGTCCTGGCGCGCTTTTTTTCACACAACAATAGGTTAGCCCAAGCTTCCTACGCTTTTTGACCCAAGACCTCCAGAAAGTAGACTAAATACGTTCGAGTATACCTAAGGTTTCACAGGTCTCATGAGGCTCAAACAAACCTGACGCTAAGGCCAGTTGATAAATTTCGTATGGCGCTTGCCCGCCGTCCTCAGGATTGGGAAATAAATCGTGAATAGCCAAAAAGCCACCTAACTTTATATGCGGCGCCCAAGTTAGATAGTCCGTTTGTGCGGCTGCGTGACTATGGCCGCCATCAATAAAAACCATGGCCAATGGCGTTTGCCAAAACCGTCCTGCCTGAGCACTGGCAGCAACCAAAGGAATAACGCACTGCTCTAATTTTGCTTGGGCTAGCGTGCGACGAAACGCGGGCAACGAATCCATAGCACCCAGCTCGCTGTCGTATAAATCCTGATCATGATATTGCTCGCCCAACTGATGTTCCTCAGAGCCTCGGTGATGGTCTAGGGCAAAGAGCTGACCGCCACCATCACGCACGCCAGTACCCATATACAAAGTAGACTTGCCGCAATAACTTCCTACTTCTAAACACGGGCCGAGCGTGGACGCCGCTAATGCGTAACGGTAAAGGCAAGCGCCCTCTTCAGGATGAAGAAAGCCTTTAATAGATTTAGGGTCGAGAGGTAATTTCATTAGTGATCTTTATGCATACTTAGATATAACCTTGCTATCTAACCGCCAATACCAAAGAAAACGACGACAAATGTAATGGGAATGAAAACAACAAAATAAGCCATTAGATTAGCCATATCATTGTCTGAGCCCTCGGCGCGGAGCCTAAATCGAGAACCCAGTAATAGCCAAGAAAATCCTGCCAAAACAAAAGCGCTGATAAAAATTAAAATTAACGCTGCCATAGCTATAAGACCGTTTTTTCTTTCAAGAGGAAACTGTTATAACACTTCTGCCCTTTGGACATCGCTCTTATTACGTCAATCTTAAGCGCTGATTCAAGGTTTTGATTCAAAATACTGCCTCAAAGCACCGCTTAAAAAGCGGCACCCTGATCACATGCGCTGTAAGCACTCTTACATTGCGTTAAGTTGCAACATACCCCGTGGCTTTGCGCCATCAAGATTGACAATAGACTCATAGTTAGACGCTATGTCTTCAACAGTTGCGTCCACGCCAATCTGCACGCCCTCGTTTTCAACGATACAGGCAATCGAGAACTTTCCGCCTTGAGCCTGTAAAATTACGCCATTTGGCGCGTCTTCACTGACTAAGAAGATAGCTGCAGGGGTTACCAATTCTGGCCCTAACTTTTCTAATACGGCTTCCGGCATTAGGTCTTCCGTCATACGTGTTGCAGCAACAGGTGCAATCGTATTGGTATGAATATTATTTTTTGCACCTTCAATCTTCAGGCTGTGCATTAAACCCACTTGGCCTAATTTTGCCGCGCCATAATTGGTTTGACCAAAGTTACCGTACAAGCCTGTTGGCGATGTAGTCATCAAAATACGCCCATAGTTTTGCGCTTTCATAACGGGCCATACCGCGTGGGCACAATACGCCGCACCCATTAGGTGAACGTTAACCACCATATCGAAATCGTCCAATGTCATTTTTGAGAAAGACTTGTCACGCAAAATACCTGCATTGTTAATCAGTACGTCAACTCGGCCCCACGCGTTCATTGCCTCATCTACCATGCTTTGCGCGCCAGCTCTGTCGGAAACAGATCCGCCGTTAGCAATGGCTTCGCCGCCCATAGCTTTAATCTCGGCAACAACCGCTTCAGCTGCTTCTGAAGAGCCGCCGCTGCCATCCATTGCTCCACCTAAATCGTTGATCACAACTTTGGCGCCACGACGTGCTAGCTCTAGGGCGTGGCAACGACCTAAACCACCGCCAGCGCCGGTTACAATGGCTACCTGATCTGCAAATGAAATCGACATATGTTATCTCCAATAATTCCGTTAATTTTCTTATGTGGTACTAGGCTATTCGCTTCATTACCTATTTAGCTATTAAGGCCTAATGCCAAAACTCACTGGCCCCACTAGGGAGTCAAGTTGAGGCTGAATCCAATCTATCCATTCACACAGCACTGGCCGCGTTTCTCTAGGGTCGATCAATTCATGCACTGCAAAAGACTCCGCCCGAGGGAAAGGAGAACGCGCTTCGCGCAGTTTGTCCTCTAACTCTCGACGTTTGGCTTCTGGATTTTCTGCCGCGGCAATTTCACGATGAAATGCCACCGCGACCCCGCCTTCAATAGGCAAGGGTCCGGATTCTACGGAAGGCCACGCTAATATGTAAGCACCCGGCGCATAGTGGGCGGCGGTAGCCACACCAAAACCTTTGTGCACTTGAATCACTGCCCATGGCATAGTCGATTGCGCAGCGGCGGCAACGGCGGCCATACCATAACGTATGGTGCCTGCGGCTTCTGATTCAGGCCCAATCATGAACCCCGGTTGATCGATAAAATTAACAATGGGCACATGAAAGGTGTCACACATTTCAACAAAACGACGATACTTTTGCGCGGCCTCAGCAGTCATAGCGCCGGCGTAATGCATACAGTCGTTGGCTAAAATGCCTACTGGCTGACCATCTAGTGCGGCTAAGCCGCATATCTGGCTAGGACCGTAATAGGGGGAAATTTCAAAAAAGCTTTCGACATCAACTATCTTATTCACAATGGCGCGCATATCGAAGCCGGTGTTGCTTTCGCGCGGTACGGCGGTGAGCAGACTTTGATCCATTCGCTCAATAGGGTCATTATTTTCTTTACGTAGCGTGCGCTGCCAAACGTTGCTAGGTAGATAACTCAAAAAACGTTGGATCTGCGCTAATGCGTCGTGCTCATCTTCCGCCATGTTATCTACAATACCGCTGCGTACATGCACCTCAGCGCCACCCAATTCTTCTTTGGTCATCTTCACACCTAAGGCGCGCTCAACTAGTGCAGGACCACCTATTAGTACTTGGGCTGTTTGGCGCGTCATTACAGAAAAGTGCGACGCTACCAAACGGCCTGCCGGAAAACCTGCCACAGCACCTAGAGCGGCCGATGCCACCGGTACAACGGTCATAGCGTCGGCAATGATTTTGAACCTAGGTTCAGTAAAAACAGGATCACCCACGGTGGCGCCTTTCTTTGCGCCACCTTTAACACTGCCTCCACCGCCTTCTAACATCCGTACGAGAGGTGTTTTGTATTGCACTGCTAAGTGTTCGGCGTAGACGCTTTTGCGCAAGCCGGCTGCATTTGGCGAACCGCCTTTCAGCGTAAAATCTTCACCAGCAACAACTATTCTGCGCGCATCCACTTTGCCAAAACCGACAATATAGTTTGCTGGTACATATTCTATAAGTTGGTCATTTTCGTCATAAACAGGGCTAGCGGTTGCTTGGCCGTGCTCTCTGAAACTACCGTCATCCAATAGCACCTCAATACGCTCGCGAATTGTCATACGACCACGAGCATGCTGCTTGGCAATGCCCGCTTCACCACCTTGCTGCTTAGCTAAGTAGCGCCGGCGCTCTATTTCTTTAACTTCTGATTCCCAACTCATGGCTTTTACTCTGATTTTTTCTTTGACTATTTACGATGGCCGGTTAATTGGGATTATTAAATGCAGGTGCCCGCTTTTCAAAGTTCGCCTTAACGGCTTCTACCTGATTAGGAGTACCAATTAATGCTTCTTGTAGAGACGCCTCCAGTTCCAAACCGGTACGCTCGTCGGCGTGCCATGCGGCTTCAAACAGTTCTTTGGCAGAGCGGACAGCATCTGGTGACTTAGCCGCAATTTCCGTAGCCAATTCCATAGCATGGGCGTAAGGATCATCGCTAACGTGGGTCACGAGTCCTGCTTCTAAAGCTTGCTCACCATTTAAAATGCGCCCGGTAAACGTCAATTCTTTGGCCAAATCCATAGGCATAAGATCACGCAAGGTTTGTGTCAGACTCATGTCTGGAATGAGACCCCACTTAATTTCCATAATGGACATTTTCATATCGGGCGCCGCAATACGAATATCTGCACCTAAAGCAACTTGAGCGCCGCCGCCAAAAACGACCCCGTGAAGCGCGGCTATTACTGGCACTGGCAAACGCTTCCAAACTAATGCAGGGCGCTGGGCGAAATTTTCCACTCTGTCGTCCTTTTGTAGCAAGACGCTTTCAGTGCTGTCCTTTTTACGCGTCCCATCGCCCATGGCGGAAAAACTTCCCATATCCAGACCTGCGCAAAATCCACGACCATTACCTGACAAGACCACCGCGCGAACTTCTTTAGATTCAGCTAAAGATTCACCTGCATCAATAATGGCTTTAAACATGTTTGGGCTTAGCGCGTTATATTTTTCAGTACGATTCAAACGTACGTCTGCTACACCGTTTTTTATATCTATGGTGACTAAATCTTGTTCCATGATGTGCCTCTTTTTTAATCTATTTATTTGCTTTTCTTAGCTGTGTTCTTGATCTTTTACTATGTTTTTATCTGCAGTGAGCGCTTCATTTTAACTTTCAATAACCGCGACCACTTGGTCTTCTTCGACCTGATCCTCTGGTGCCACTAATACCTCGACTAAAGTACCAGCAACAGCTGCTTCAACCGGGATTTCCATTTTCATCGATTCTAAAATAATAATTACATCGCCGGCTTCCACTGTGGCACCTGCTGTTAACAGCACTTTCCAAACATTGCCTGTTACTTCGCTTTCAATATTATGCTTAGCCATTTGTCTCCCCTCTAATTTTAATGCGCTCGATAGCGCCCATTTAGATCTGCCTCATTATAAAGGCGTCCTTTGACCCATAACGCACTATAACCCGCGATTTTAGTTGCATATGCAGAGCTGTTTGCGGCCAGAGCGTTAGTTTTTACCCGTTTTTTTTTCATTTTGAATGCGCTGAATAATATGAGTGTCCACTTCCCCACGCAGAAACGCTGGGTCTTGCAGAACTTGCATAAGCAGCGATGCATTAGTGCGCACCCCCTGGACTTTAAAGGCCTTTAGAGCAATCAACAAACGACCAATTGCCTGCTCACGAGTAGTTCCTTTGGCAATGATTTTGGCGAGCATGGGGTCGTAGTACTGCGACACCACCTGGCCTTCTTGGTAACCAGTTTCTACGCGGACCGCAAATAATTTGGGCGGACGAAAAACATTCAGGGTGCCGGTAGAAGGAAACTGAGTTTCCGGATCCTCAGCGTAAAGTCTGGCCTCTATTGCAAAGCCCTCGCGTTTAACTTGCGTGGGCAGACTTCCCCCAGCAGCTAGGGTAATTTGTAGCTGCACCAAATCTAAGCCGGTGACCGCTTCTGTGACCCCATGCTCCACTTGAATACGCGTATTCATTTCCAAAAAGCCCACCTCTCCAGAAAGCGTATAAAGGGTCTCAATTGTGCCTAAGTTGTCATATCCCAGTTTGGCGCATATCGCGGCGCTGGCCTGAGCCTGTTGCAAAAGTGCTTGGCTATCAATGCCGGGCGCTGGGCTTTCTTCAATCAACTTTTGATGACGCCGTTGCACTGAGCATTCGCGTTCGAATAAGTGAATAGCATTGCCTTTTTGATCAGCCATGATCTGAAATTCGATATGGCGCGGAGCTTCAATCCACCGCTCTAGATATACCCCTGAAGCAGCAAATGCTTTGCTGGCAATGGCTTTCGCCTGCCTCAAAGCCTGACCAAGCTGAGCCTTTTCATGAACCACCTGCATACCCATGCCTCCACCCCCACCGGCGGGTTTAACCACCAATGGAAAACCTTCGCGCTGAGCAAATGCTTCGGCTTCTGCAATATCTGTAATTAGCTCGCTGCCCGGAAAAACGGGCATACCCATCTCTGACATAGCCGCTCGGGCACTAACTTTGTCACCCATTTGCGCGAGCCACTTAGGCGAAGGGCCAATAAAAGTTAGGCCTTCGTCAATTACCCGCTGGGCAAAACCCGCATTTTCAGACATAAACCCATATCCCGGATGGATGCCATCTGCCCTGCATTTATGCGCAATGGACATTATTTGGTCTTGGTCTAAGTAGCTGTCTTTGGAGGCATTGCCTGTTAACGGATGGGCCTCGGTCGCTTCGCCAATGTAGGGCGCTTGAATATCTGCAGGGGAGTACACCACAACACTTTGGAGCCTAAGCTCACTACAGGCGCGCACTATTCGACGCGCAATAGCGCCTCGGTTAGCAATGAGAATTTTCTTAAGCATGACAAGCTGCCTCTGCGCGCGTGCTTGCTAGGGCCTCAACCTGATTATGGATCACCAGTTCTTGGCAGGCGGCAACAAAACCGCTTAGACCGCGAGCACGGGAATCCGCTTTGGCTTTATTGCAGTTTTTTACCTGTTGAATTTGGGCAAGGAGTATTTCGCTCAGCGCTAGAGACAAGGGGAAGCGATACATAAAGGTACTCTGCGGACCCTTATGGTCTTTAGGCCTGTCCAGCGGATCGCCTTCAAGGGCTTGCTGAATAGCCGCAACCAAGTCTTGAGCCTCTGGCTGCGCAATAAGTTCAAGGCACCGATTGAGCATCCAGTGCGACCAATAATCAGGTTGGTCGCAAAGTTTTTTATATTCAGACCAATCCATTAGGAGTTGTCGGCTTTTAGTGTATTGGCGTTTTTGCCGCTATAGTTCCGCATGGACTAAAGCGACAAATTCTCGCCGGTCAGCAAATGATAAGCCTCTAAATAACGTGCAATGCTTTGCTCAATGACCTCTTCTGGCAGCGCTGGCCCTGGAGACGTTTTATCCCATTCGCCGCTGGCTACCACTGTTTCTAGATAATTACGCACAATTTGCTTATCAAAACTGGCCTGCTCGCGTCCCGGCTGCCAATCATTGGCAGGCCAAAAACGTGAGCTGTCTGGCGTAAAAATTTCGTCTATAAGAATTGGCTCGCCTGTACCATTTAGCTGACCAAATTCAAATTTGGTATCTGCAAGAATAATGCCGCGTGAGGACGCATAATCTCTGGCTGAACTGTAAAGGGCCAAGGTCTTTTCACCCAACCAATGCATCAATTCTTCGCCTACTTCTTCTGCGCCTCGGGCAAAGCTGATATTTTCATCGTGACCATCAACTGCTTTGGTAGAAGGGGTAAATAATGGTTCAGCTAGACGATCGCTGTTTTGCAGGCCTTCTGGCAGGGTAATGCCACAGACTTCACCGCTGCGTTGATAGTCTTTCCAGCCGCTGCCGGTGATATAACCACGAGCAATACACTCAATAGGCACAACTTCTGTCTTACGGCACAACATAATCCTGCCTGCCAAACTTTCACACTGAGCATCGCTGAGGCCAGGAACATCAGCAACATCGGTGCTAATTAGATGATGAGGCACGGTGTCAGCAAAGTACTCAAACCAAAACTTTGAAATTTGCGTAAGAACAATACCCTTGCCTGGTAGTCCATTTTGCATAACCACATCGAATGCACTAATGCGATCGGTGGCAATAATCAATAACGCTTGTTCACCAGAAGCCAATGTTACATCGTACAAGTCACGCACCTTACCGGTGCGTTTGTTTAATAGATCAAGATCAGTCCCAAGCAACGCTGACGCCATCGAAAAAGGTCCTTTTAACTAAATTCAAAAAAATATTTTACGACGTTATCCCGCCGTCGGCCAAGTATACAGAACCGGTGATAAATGCGCTCTCATCACTCGCCAAAAACAACATAATATTGGCAATATCCTCAGGTTCAGCGTAGCGCTGCATGGGGATACCCGCCTCGATACCGGCCTTTGCTTCGTCAGCTTCGCCGGGACGCATACCCTCTTCGAGCGAGCGCATCATGCGTGTATTCACAGGCGCTGGATTAACCGTATTTACGCGAATATTTTGAGTCGCAAATTCTCGGGACGCCGACTTCATCAAACCAATCACCGCATGCTTACTAGTGGCATAAGGGGCCACGGCAGCGCCGCCTTTCAAACCCATAATGCTTGAGGTAATAATGACACTGCCGCCACCACGCTTTTGCATTTCTGGCACCACGGCGCGCAAGCCAAGAAAAGGTCCCTTTACATTAACGTCCATTACTTGGTCGAAGCGCGCTTCATCGTAATCTAAAATTGAGGCTACATCGCCTTCAATGCCAGCATTAGCCAAAAAGATATCTACGCCGCCAAAGCGCTCAGTGGCGACTTCTGCCATTGCTTTATTATCTGCAGAAGAGGTGACATCACCCACGTGGAAACTGACCTTATTACTGGCAATTTCGCCACACGCTTGACTCAGAGCTTGCTTGTCCAAGTCTACCAACAATACTGATGCGCCTTCTGCAACGAAGCGTTTTCCAGCAGCAATCCCGATACCGCCAGCGCCACCTGTAATGATGGCAACTTTGCCGTCTAATCTACCCATGCTCACTCCCCATTTACTTGCACTAGCTAATATTTTGGTAGCCTTATTTGAACACTAAACCTTTCATGACCGACCCTTGCCGCAGACATTGAACCTCTGGGCTAACTACCCAATCCAGCAAACGCCTGCCGCAAATCAGCCACCAAGTCTTCGCCGTCTTCAATGCCCACAGAAATACGAATTAAAGACTCATCAATACCCATACTGGCACGTCGCTCAGGTCCCATTTCAAAATAAATAGTGTGGGCAACCGGAATAGCGAGCGTACGGTTATCACCTAAATTGCTCGACTTTACAATCACCTGAAAGCGATTCATAAAATCCCAAAGGTCCACGCCATCCGCAAGTTCAAAGCTGAACAGACCGCCTGAATAGCGGAATAAGTCTGCTGCACGCTGAAACTGCGCGTGGGACTCGAGGCCAGGGTAGTAAACGGCCTTAACCAAGTCGTGCTTATTTAGGAACGCTGTCATCAACACTGCATTAGCGCATTGCTGAGTTTGACGCAGCGCCAAGGTTTCAGCGCCAATCGCAATATGATGAGCCGCCTCCGGCCCTAAGCTGGCACCAAAGTCGCGCAAACCCTTCTTCTTAATCTGAGTAATACCCCACTTATGAGGATCACCGCTTCTGTAAGTCTCGTAAATATTCTCGAACGAGCTCCAATCAAACAGACCCGTTTCAGTAATTGATCCACCCAGAACATTGCCGTGTCCACCAATATACTTAGTCAAACTGTTTACGATTAGGCTGGCCCGCACACTGGTTGGTTGAAATAAATAGGGTGAAGTCATGGTGTTATCAACTATATAAACCAAACCTTTTTCCGCACAAAAATCGCCGATGGCCTGTAAGTCCGAGATTTGCGTACGAGGATTTGCAATAGTCTCCACAAAAACTAACTTAGTTCTTTCTGTAACAGCCTCAATCACGGCATCTACCGACGTTGCGTCGACAAAATCTATATCGATGTTGTTGTTGGCAAACGTATTAAACAAGCTATTGGTGTTACCAAACAAAAACGAACTGGAAATCATATGGTCGCCAGCGCGCAACAAAGAAAACAAAGAAGTACCAATGGCCGCCATACCCGTCGCAAAGCAGGCAGTGGCAATGCCATTTTCCATAGCAGTAATTTTATTCTCTAGCGCCGTGACCGTAGGATTTACCTGCCGCCCGTAGCTATAGCCAAACTGCTTCCCCTGAAATACGGCTGCCAGATCGCGCGCGTCTTCGTAACCGTACGCCACATTGGCGTGTATGGGCTTATGCAGGGAACCATGTTCGATTGTTTCCAATCGATCTCGGTGGACAACGGTAGTAGTGAATCCTTTAATCGACATGTTTCCTGCATTCAGTTGACTTCGGTGAAGCACTATTGTACGTCGAACGGAAGATTACGGCACCTGAGAATGACTGCGTTTTCAACGTCGATTTTTTCAGCAGAGCTAATAGCAGACCGGGCGCAGATACCTGACCTGAAGAGCGCTAGACCGGTGTGGGCGACTGAAGGTTGATCCCTGACATCATTTGATTAAGCGAATCCGGCAACTCACAAGCATCAATAGCATTCACCGCCATAGACAATCCAGAAAATGACTATTTGAGGCCATACTCATCTGTCGCCACTCAAATTTCAACGGATTGGCTCAGCCTGAAGAAAGGGCACTGGCCAAATCGAGAAGACTCTGGATAACGCAGAAAGCGCCAACGCATGCTTTAGCTCCCCACTTTGCACGCAGTCACGCACTTCTAGTTGCGTCATAAATTCCAAACCTATGGACTCTCCGTCGCCAAGATCTTGCGCTTCAGCCACACGTACATCTTGCGCGAGCCAGTGGTGGCATAGGTTATTGTGATAAGCGGGGTTGGGCTCCACAGCACCAAGATATCTCCACTTATTGCTGACATAACCAGTTTCTTCCAGCAATTCCCGAGCAGCAGCAGTTTTAGAATCCTCTCCGGGATCAACCATACCCCCTGGCGTTTCCAGCGTTGTGTAACCTACCCCAAAGCGAAATTGTCTGATCATTAAGGAGCGACCTTGACCATCCAGCGCAACTACGTTAACCCAGTCAACCGATTCTAGAATAATGCGATCGAATGTTTTGTTATTGCGAGGGTTGCGCATCGTATCGACGCGCTTTTCAAACAACATTAATCCTGCGTCTTCGTAACGAGTGTCTAGCTTATGCCAGTCTAATTCTGCATTCTTCAACTGATCGCTCATATCATCACCCTTATTAAACGCACCAAACACTTGCGGCAAACAAGCTTACTGTAAGGCGAATTGTTGAACCTATCGAAATGGTCGCATACCCTGCTCGCCCTGCTCTTCTGTCCAGGGCTGCACATGATTTTCAGCGGCCACGTCAGCCAATGCTTGCTCGGCGCTGGTGAACTTAGCCAAAGTTTCCAACGAACTGATAGTGGGCCCAATCATCTGCCACTCTTTGTCTTTATACAATTGAAGTGCTGTACGGGGACTCACCCACTGACCAGAAATAGTCTCGGAAGTATCCGCTAATGCCACTTGACCTTCGGGTAGCGCAGCAAGAAAAAACCGTGTATCAAACCGACGAGGTACCGAAGGCGGCGTCAGCCAGTGACTGAAATATACTAAGCGATCGGAAGCAATAGACAAATTCTGTGCTTGCAACACCTCGCCCCAAGACAGTTCTCCGGCTAAAAGTTTACGGCGTAATTCCGCCTGCGCTGCACGCTGCTGCGCATCGGGTACATGAATGCCACTTGCGTCTCGCGCGAGCAAAACGCCCACTTCCTCAAAACATTCTCGAGCTACAGCGATCCAATATCGCAAAGCGCCCTCGTCTATGCCCAATCGTACACTTGCCTCACTATCGGCCATATTGGGGCACAAGCTGGGTTGCCAGTCATCTTCGTCGACCTTGCCTCCGGGGAAAACGTAAAGGTCTGGAAAATCTCCTTTACCCGGCCGCTTTACCATGTAAACCTCCATGCCATCATCCGCGTCTCGAACAATCATCACGGTGGCCGCAAGGCGTATATTTTCTCTTTGTAACGGCTGCAAAAGCATTCCTTATATCTAACAGTTGTTATATTTATCTATTTCTTTAATCATTTAGCCTGCTTTGCTGAACTAGACCAAAACGCTTTGAATGTTTCTACTCAGACTTGTTCAACCCTCCGCAGCTTTACGAACTATTTTACGCTGCGCAATTTCAAAAAAACCTCGGTCAAAATAACCGACAACGCTGCGAAAATAGTGCCACGTAAGATCATATCTGTATCATTCAGCGACATCCCCATCATCATAGATTCTTTCACTCTCCAGCCCTGTGGCAATAAATGCGGCCAGCGTTGCTGCACCAATACTGATAACAGCCGCTGTACGAATACCCGCAAATATAGCCGGCACGAACAACGGTAGGCGCAAGAAATGTAACTTGCCCCAGGTTGAACGATCTAATGCTCGGGACACCCCTACCAACCAGCAATCTCCACAAGACAGTGTTGTTACCTCATTACGAACAATAGGCAACAATGAATAGAAAAACAAAGCGATAATTGCATACAGTACTTTAATGCCAAAGACAGGAATCATTGAGCCAAGTAGCGCGAGTGATGGAACCGTCTGAATTAGCCTGCAGGCATAAACCACCTAATTGGCGACGCCCGTGTTGTTAGAGATCAGCAAACTTACACCCAAGCCGACGATGATGGCAGTTGTCACAGCTCGAGGCAGCCTAACGTTTAAATTAGAAAACACATGAGTGTGTCTATAAGCATAGCTTACGCCCTCAAATACTAAGCAGTTAGATGGAGTTTCCGCTAGGACTGATCAATAGTTAAGGCATAGCGCTGCTGCAACTGCCGACCATGTTGTCGTAGGCTTTCTAAGAGACCACGTTTCTCTGGCGTCAGTTCAGTCGCTTCAAGCTCTGCAATGCGTTGATAAAATTTCGGAAAATTCAGCCAATCACCTTCAGTGCCTAATTTTTCCTGCACAAACTCATGCCATTGACCTTGATCTTGCTCGGTCATCCACTCTGGATAAGAGCGCGCTTTCATTCGCTCAGCCAGAGTTTGCAAGCGTTGGTCGCGAAAATCCAAGTCCTGCCACTCGCCTTCAGCAATTGTCTTATGTAAATGATTACAACGGGCTTTATCTTCTTCTTGAAGGAAACCATCGTACAGGCCAGCGTCCACATCATTTGCGTTGTCAGGAAAACCTTGCAGATATACCCGGCGCATTTTTTCTGCGATCCCCGGCTGCTTGAGGCGACGAGCACGTTCTTTAATATCGCGCATGGACAAACCCAAACGCGATATGTTTTCTTCGTTGAGCACGTCAATAGGCGCAATAAATGGGCAGCGATTAATGCGTATTTCTTTCAGAGGCGGCCTCTCATGGGTGCCACGCGAAAACAATTTGGCGCGAATTTCGTCCTCGCTCCAATCGATCAAGGGCTGAATATCGGCTGCCAAGTCGACCACAATAATGGAATTGCCATTGGTTGGGTGCCGACTTAACGACATAATCGGAGCAACACCAAACCGCTGACGCGGATACATGGCGCTGACATGCACGCATAGCCTAGCGCCGTACGGTTCAAGCACCTTGCGCACCTGCTTTTTAGTGCGCAGACCAAAGTAGTAATCAAACAAATTAGGTTGGTGGGTTTTAATCAACTTAGCCATGCCCACTGTGGCATGCACGTCTGACATTGCGTCGTGCGCCTTGCCATGATCAATACCATTGGCTTTGGTCAGTTCTTCCAACTTATAAACCGGCAGGCCTTCTTCGCTCTGAGGCCAGTTAATGCCTTCCTGCCGTAATGCACCCGATGCGCGTACTAAATCAATAAGATCCCACCTAGAATTGCCGTTCTGCCATTCCCTTGCATAGGGGTCCATTAGGTTGCGGTAAAGGCCGTAGCGCATAAATTCATCATCAAAGCGCAAGCTATTGTAGCCCAGCGCACATGTACCCGGCACAGAGAATAACTGATTAATTTTTGCTAACGCTTCACTCTCCTTTATACCCTCTTGGACCAGAAGCTCGGGAGTGATGCCCGTCACTAAAGTTGCGTCAGGATTGGGCAAAACATCGTCTGGCAGCTTCACATAGGTACAATACTCATCGCCGATTGGATTGAGATCTGCATCGGTACGAAAACCGGCAAACTGCACAATACGGTCCCATTTGGGATTTATACCTGTGGTTTCCAAGTCGTACCAATAGAAACTATCTGCCATGTCAGTTAACCTCGCCGTGAATGAAACAAAGATACCCTAATATTAAAACCTTAGCCCTTCCGGGTGGACCCGCTTTTGCGCTTCTTGCCGGACTTTTAATGTGGTCGTCTACTGGCAACATGGAAGCCGCCATCACCTTAGGTGTCACATTCTGGGTCGTCGTATGGTGGATTTTTGAACCTATTCCTATACCTGCAACGTCTCTTTTGCCCATGGCTCTTTTACCCATGCTTGGCGTGCTCAGCGCTAAAGAACTAGGCGCCGCCTATGGTAGCCCACTTGTTTTATTGATGATGGGCGGCTTCTTGCTGGCAACCGCACTGGAGCGTAGCGGCGCGCACAGGCGCATCGCACTTTATATGGTGCGCTTATTTGGTGGCAACAGTTCTCGCAGGTTGGTCTTTGGGTTTATGCTGGCCAGCGCTTTTTTGAGTATGTGGATCTCTAATACCTCCACAACACTCATGTTATTGCCCGTTGCGCTGGCTGTACTAGAGAAATCTGAAGACAACGACTTGGCTGCACCACTACTGTTGGGCATTGCCTATGCTGCAAGCATTGGCGGTATCGCAACACCTATCGGTACACCTCCCAACTTGGTATTTATGGGTGTTTATGCAGAATTAATGGGCGCACCAATCTCATTCGGACAATGGATGATGTGGGCTCTGCCCATCGCCCTAGTATTGCTGCCCATTGCTGCTTTTTGGATCACTAGAAACATTGACCATCAGGGCCAAATTGAGTTGCCAGAAGTTGGCAACTGGACCACCTCAGAGCGTAGAGTTCTGGCGGTTTTTGTCATTACTGCGCTACTTTGGATAACCCGTACCGGGCCATTCGGGGGCTGGAGTAGCTGGTTCAACGTGCCTTATACCAACGACGCCATAGTTGCGTTTTTGGCTGTCATAGCACTATTTGTAATTCCTAGCGGCGAAAAAACAGCCGATGGCATACCTATTCGCCTTATGGATTGGGAAACTGCAGAAAAGATACCTTGGGGTATGTTATTGCTGTTCGGCGCAGGTATCACCATTGCAACGGCGTTTACCAACTCAGGCTTAAGTACCAGCATAGGCGCAAATCTAGAACAGTTATCGAACTTGCCGATTTTACTAATGATTGGTGTCTTGTGCCTTGCAGTGACATTTCTAACCGAGGTCACCAGCAATACAGCCACCACTACTTTACTGATGCCCATATTGGGCGCTGCAGCGGTGGGAGCGAACATTGATCCGATACTCTTGATGATTCCTGCGGCAATGAGCGCTTCTTGTGCCTTCATGCTACCCGTGGCTACACCGCCCAATGTCGTGACCTTTGCTACAGGCAAATTCTCAATTCAGACTATGGTTAGAGAAGGCATCGCAATGAATTTTTTCGGCGTGATTGTTATTAGCTTGGGCTGCTACCTCGTACTTACCTAACTCCTTTCTTAGATCTGCGTCTATCGCCGATGCTGATGCGACCAACTGCGTCAGCTTGAAGGCACGATCCTTCTCGGATAACTTTGCCAGAGCGTCAACCTGAACATAAAACTCGGGCCAATCGCCTTCAGCCTGCTTATAGAGCAGCGCAAACGCTGGAAGAAAATCCTCGTAGGTGCCCAGAGATACGAGAAATGCATTATTGAAGCGTTTACTCATCAAATTGTCATATCTACCCTCGCCTAATTTAGCTTTATTTTTTTGATAGCAGCTTTGTATCTGCGCGAAATAACTCTGCCGCTCAGTGAGAATCTGCCCCGAATCTTTTGCTTGGCTTTTACCCACTGCATAAATTTTTTCTAAATCAGCTTTTACTTGGAGAGCGAACCCTTTGAACGCCTGCCATTGCTTCTGATACTGGATCCACTTGACATAACCATCAGATCTCACAACCTCTGCAGTTTGCGACCACTCCCAAGCACCCTGCCTACCCACAAAACTTGCAAAGCTTTCATTGAACGCCGCGCTACCGGGCACCCATACTTTGCTGTGAGCCAACTCATGGAACAACAACTGAGCTAACGATAAGGGTTGATAGTCGATAAAGCTGCTAAGCAAGGGGTCGTCAAACCAACCCAGCGTCGAATATGCGGAAACACCACCTACGTAGGTTTCAAAGCCCATACGCTGATATTTATCCGCAAAGGCTAACGCGTCTTCTTGAGCGTAGTAGCCCTTATAAGGCGCGCAACCTGCTACCGGGTAGCACCAGGTCTCGCCGCCAAGATCTAAAGGTTTTGCAGCAAAGACATTCCAAACAACGTAATCACCCTGCAACTGTACATAACGCAGATACTTGCCGTCGGCTTCAATCGAGAGCGCTGTTTCGGCGTACTCTAATATTCTTTGTGTCAAAATCAGTTGCTGGCGAAGGGTTTTCGGTATTTCTGGATCCGCCAGCAACTCATTCACCGGCTGACTGCCTAACATAATTCCTATATGACCCGTTACCGCTTGGTTATAAAACCCGATATGCTCACAACCTGTCAGTAGGCAAAGATACAGAGCCAGCAGCGACATTTTGACGCAACGCACTAGTTGCTGCCCCATCGTGAGAATGCCAACATAGTTACCTCACCAAATTCAAAGAGTTCATTCATGCATTTTCTCAAAGCTACTTTAGCCTTTATCGGTATTTTGATTGCGACAGTTAGTGTGTGCGTTGTCCTGAGCTGGTGGGTGATAAAAATGACTTGGGTTAAAGGCTCCACCAGATCTGAACACCTTCGCAAGATGGATAAGATCATTATTTGGTGGACCAAATCAAATCGCTGGACCTTTAAAAGATTGGGTTTGATCAACGCAACTATTACTTCGCACAACAAAGAACAACTTTCTCCCAATAATTGGTACCTTGTGGTCTGCAACCACCAGACATGGACAGATATATTATTGCTGCAAACTTATCTACTAGACGACCTGCCTCCGCTGAAATTCTTTACCAAAGCACAACTGGTATGGATTCCTTTTGTAGGTATCGCTATGTATGCGCTGGGATTCCCCTATGTTAAACGCGTAACCAAGGCTCAGATAAAGAAAAACTCTGAGCTGCGCCGCACGGACAGAGACAACGTCTTGATAGCCTGTGAGCGCTTTAAAAACCACCCCACCAGCATTCTCAACTTTGTTGAAGGTACTCGTTTCACTGAGGAAAAACACGGGCGACAAAACAGCAAATACAATAACTTACTGCGGCCTAAAGCTGGAGGAATTGAGTACGTGCTACAAGGGATGGATAAACATCTACATGGATTAGTAGAGGTAACTATTGTTTACCCAGACGCAGTGCCCACCTTTTTGGATTTCCTTCAGGGCAAATGCGAGCGCGTTGACTTTGATATTAGACACCATGAGATTCCGAGTTGGACTTCAGCAGAGGAGACCACGGCGCGCAAAACTGAAATTGTGCAGTGGATGAAAAAACTTTGGATTGAAAAAGATCAACGCATAACCGAAACAAAGTCGATACTGGCGAAGAGCACTTAAACTACTACCGTTTAGTCACTACGAAGGCTAATGACTATTGAGGCGGACAAGTAACACTATTGAACGCCCGCCGGTGAACTGCCTATATCTGGTGCTGATCGAACGTTGGCTAGGGCTTTTTCTAGAGCGATCAATCGCCTGTTTACCGCCAATCTACTCGCATCCATGGCTCGTACCGCTTCACTATTGTCTTTTACTTGCACACCTAAACCAGAGCTCAGGTTGGCAACAGACTGAGCTGCAATATTGGTTTTATCAGTGAGTTTTCGCTGCGCTCTGAGCATCTGCTGCACCTGTAACTCAAGGCTCGTCAATTGATCGACAACGGTTTGTTGGTCAGCCAAAGCCGCGTCGTGCTGACTACTTGCCGCTTTTAAATCTCTGCTAGTGGCTTGAATGGCCTTCATAGATTTATCCAATTTCGCGACTTTAGCTTGATTTTCCTTGATCCAGTCGCGGTTACGCTCGTTTGCAATTGACCATAATTTACGAATCTCAGATTCCCACAAATTGATTTGTTGCTTGGTGTCCTGACCACCCTGGCTCAGCGCGCTGTCTGTTGCTGACAAGCGCTGCTCAAGCTTTATCAGGCGATTATCGGCATTCTTTAACTCAGCTTCAGTGACTAGGAGAAGTTGTTGCTGATTCGCAATAAACCACCCAGCACCCAATAACCCCGCTACCAGCAGAGCTAGAATAGAGGTATTTACTAAACCGCGTCCAGAATTACCGGTTTGCGCACGGCGATTGCTGCTTGGACGGTAATTGCCCCCTGCTTCAGTAGAGAGCGGATCTTCTGGCATATCACTCATAAAAATCTCACGTTGGGATTACCGCAGAGTATAAAAACTAATCCGGCGAAAGGAAGGATTTCTCGTCACTTTTTACTTGTTCTATTGCAGAAGGCGGTGTTTTTTCTACCGAGATGACCATGGGCGCAATTCAACGTCTTTATAGAACCCGGTAAATTTTGCAAAGCAATGCAAAATACAGTTGGCTAGCCGAAAATGGCCGTTTGGTGATTCTCAATAACGGTATCGAATTTGCTGCGACTTATACCGTTATACTCGTTGAACCGCTCTATATGGGTGCCGGCAAAATCAGCATAGATCACTTAATTGCCAAACGTTTCCAAAACTAGAGGCATCAACCGCACAGCCGGGCAGGAAGGAAAAGGGCACTGAAGAGATTTCGCCCCCGCACTGAGACAAAAGGCTACAAAAAAGCCGTGAAAGAAAATAAAAGAGCAAAAAGAAGGCGACCCTAGGGTCGCCTTCTTTTTATCTACTCATGCTTATCTACAACTAAGCCAAATCAAAAGCCCACCGCAGCTAACAACGTTCGACTATACAACTCGTAAAATACCTGCGAGCACTGCGGTCAACACAAGACCAGAAACGATCACACCACGAACCGTAGTTAATGGTCCTTGCTTACCTACCATTGCATTTACCTGAAGCAGCGCAACAATCACTAAACAAGCTATAATCGCATTAGTATTTGAAGCTACGCTGCCGCTGGAAAAATGTGCACTTGACCCCATAAACCACAGCATTGGTAATGAGAAGAGAGTGTTTGTGCGCGAGGCGAGCCCGGCTTTTGGTGCCGCGGCGGCGGCGGCAGGATCTGGCTCGTTGCCTTGGGCAACTCCCTGATTAGACTCAATAATGATTTTTTGATTCGGCCAAATAATGAGCCAAACGTTCAAGAACATCAAAGTAGCTATAGTTGCGCCTACTGTAATGTCACTGGTTAGTCCTGTGTGTCGATAGCCAAGTAAAATCACACCTGAGATGAAGGTACCCATTGCACCCCAACGAAACCACCATAACGCTCGAGGCGCCAACTTTGAAAATGCGTCAACTCGGGCGCTGGGCTCTGCTTCTTTGAAATACTCTGTTTGCACAAAGTTGAAGTAATAAAGCAGCCCTATCCAAGTGACACCAAAAACGACATGGGCATACCTTGCCAAGTAATCAAGAAACATTGCGTCCATAAAATCCCCCTAGTTATGTTGCGAACTAAAAACGGTACTCTCCTCATTTGAATTACGAGCATGAAAAATCCACTCAAGCAATTGACAGCAAAAAAAGTGCTCTTTTTAGTTCTAAAAAAAGTTCTGAAAAGACGTTCCCTAAAACGCTCCATTGGAAGGATAACGAATCACGCCGTAAGGCACCAGTAAAAGCCTGAAAGGAATAATGAATTTCTGGAGGGCAATCGAGCACATGCGTGACTTTCAGCGCTAGCGGAGTCCTCTCAGCGGTAAAATTTGTCAGCACTGTAACGCCACGCAGTGCATTTTTTTCGATTCGCTCTTCAAGCACCAAACTACCGAAAGTCTTATTGTCATTAGATGAGATAGCCCAAGGATCACATAGTTGCCATGAAGCGCGGGAACCATCTAATTTCAGGCATAAAAAAACCCGGCTAAAGCCGGGTTTTTAAGCAAAAGCAGATTACTCTACATCATGCCGCCCATGTCAGGCATACCGCCAGGCATTCCGCCTCCAGCACCACCGTCGTCAGGCTGATCACTGACCATAGCTTCCGTTGTGATCATAAGACCCGCAATCGAAGATGCTGCTTGAAGCGCAGTTCTAGTCACTTTAGCAGGGTCAAGAATACCCATTGCTAACATGTCACCGTACTCACCAGTAGCTGCGTTGTAACCGTCGTTACCGCTTAGAGCAGCAACTTTGTCCAAAACAACTGCGCCTTCGACGCCAGCGTTGTGTGCAATTTGACGCAATGGTGCACTCATGGCGCGTACTGCTAGAGCAATACCTACCGCTTGGTCTTCGTTGTCACCTACAGCTGATTCAGCTGCTGCGATAGCGCGTACCAAAGTCACACCACCGCCAGGCACAACGCCTTCTTCTACGGCTGCGCGGGTTGAATGTAATGCATCTTCCACTCGAGCTTTCTTTTCTTTCATTTCCACTTCAGTTGGCGCGCCAACTTTGATTACTGCAACACCACCAGCCAACTTAGCTAGGCGCTCTTGTAGTTTTTCCCGATCATAGTCAGAAGAAGTGTCTTCGATTTCCTGACGGATCTGTTTGATTCTGCCAGCAATCTCGTCTTTGTCACCAGCGCCGTCAACAATCGTTGTATTTTCTTTCGTTGAAGAAACACGCTTGGCGGTGCCAAGATCTTCCAAAGTTGCACCTTCCAAAGTTAAACCAACTTCTTCAGAAATTACTGTACCGCCGGTCAAAACCGCGATGTCTTGCAACATTGCTTTACGACGATCACCGAAACCAGGTGCCTTAGCCGCTGCAACTTTGACGATGCCGCGCATGTTATTAACAACTAGTGTGGCCAGTGCTTCGCCTTCAATGTCTTCCGCAACCACAATCAACGGTCGTCCTGCTTTAGCAACACTCTCAAGAATAGGCAGTAAATCTCGGATGTTGGAGATTTTCTTGTCACACAAAAGAATGAAAGGATCTTCATGCTCAGCGGCCATAGAATCTTGGTTGTTGATGAAGTAAGGAGACAAATAACCACGATCGAACTGCATTCCTTCTACGACATCTAATTCGTTCTCAAGGCCTGAACCTTCTTCAACTGTAATTACCCCTTCCTTGCCTACTTTTTCCATCGCTTCGGCAATAATCTCGCCTACAGCTGAATCGCTGTTAGCAGAAATGGTGCCCACTTGAGCAATGGCTTTAGTGTCTTCACACGGTGTTGCCATGCTTTTGATCTGAATCACTGCTGCCGCTACTGCTTTATCAATACCGCGCTTGAGGTCCATTGGATTCATGCCTGCGGCAACTGACTTCAAACCTTCTTGAAGAATGGCTTGCGCCAAAACTGTTGCGGTTGTTGTACCGTCGCCTGCTTCATCGGAAGTTTGGCTTGCAACTTCTTTGACCATCTGTGCGCCCATGTTCTGAAATTTATCTTTCAGTTCAATTTCTTTGGCTACAGATACACCATCTTTAGTCACTGTTGGTGAACCGAAGGACTTGTCTAAAACAACATTACGTCCCTTAGGTCCAAGCGTAACTTTTACTGCGTCTGCAAGGACATTTACGCCCTCTAGCATTAGGCTACGCGCGTCATCACCGAATTTTACGTCTTTAGCGCTCATCGCTTATTTCCTCTTAACTCGTGCTAGTGAAAGGAAGGGTTTAGCCTTCCAAAACCCCAAAAATTTCGCTTTCGCTCAAGATGAGAAGTTCTTCTCCATCGATCTTGACGGTGCTACCAGCGTATTGGCCAAATATAATCTTATCGCCTTTCTTAACATCTAAGGCGCGTACGTCGCCGCCATCAGTCATTTTGCCAGGTCCTGCCGCAAGAATTTCGCCTTGTGAAGGCTTTTCTTGAGCGGAATCAGGAAGTACGATACCACCAGAACTGATGGCCTCTTCTTCCAACCGACGCACGACAACGCGGTCGTGTAGGGGTCGAATATTCATTAACTAGTTCTCCCAGTTGCTCCAAATACGGAATACTTTCCAAAAAATGACAGGTCACCACGCGCATTAGCTATAGTTCGCTCCCACATGATTTGACGCCGAAACGTCGTTTCTCGATTAGCAGTCTCTAGAAGAGAGTGCTAGTTCGAGAAGCAGTATAATAAGGTTAGTACAGCGATATTCAAGGGCCGATTAAAATTATAGAGACCTAATTTTGCCCTTTGACGCTAATAATTTGAATGGCGAGCAACCGCCGACCCGTCGATGCCTCGAGAAGACACGCAAAATGTAGCCGCTCTCCAAAAAGAGCTTTATTCGGCTAAATCTGTCTCAGCGGCCGTCTTTACGCAGATACTCACCCTCAAGAGTGGCTCCAGGCTTACTGGCATCCGCAGTTGGTTTGATTGGGCTTGCCCCTTGTCCAGGTGGCGGAACCCCGACATCTGGCCCATAAAAAAACGCATTAGCCCTCGTATTAGCAGTCATATTAGTCTGCAAGGTCGCGTTGCGCAGAATGGCGCCAGCAATAGCAATGCGACTGGGCGGAAAAAGCAAAAGAAAACCCACGGCATCAGTGACAAACCCGGGCGTAATCAATAGCGCGCCGGCTATACCAAGCAAAATACCCTCAGCAATCTCTTGTCCCGGCACTTGGCCCGAATTCATCCGCCCTAAACCTCGGGTTAATGTCGCTAAGCCTTGGCGTTTTAGCAATGAAACGCCAATAACCGCAGTAAGCATCACTAATGCAACCGTCGGCCAAGCATCAATGTAGCCAGCAACCGTAAACAAAAGGTACATTTCTATAATGGGCATTAAGAAAAACAACAGCAACCAGAACATAAATAAAACCTTACAGTCTATAGAGGATGAAAATAGGGGTAGCCGGCCAGAAAATCAACCCACCGCGCAGAACTTTGACACTATTGACGACTCTACTGAACTGAATAAACCCCAACTCATTTGGCAAATTGTAGCAAGCATTCCAAAAGGCAAAGTTGCCAGCTACGGACAAATCGCTGACCTTGCTGGGCTTCCCGGTTATGCCCGCTATGTGGGCACCACGCTTAGCCGCCTACCTGCCGGCACCAAGCTACCTTGGCACAGGGTAGTTAACGCCTCGATGAAACTCGCCGAGCGTAGCGGTTCTCGCATGATCGAACAACGACGGCTACTTGAAGCTGAGGACGTCACGTTTTTGGGTCAGAAGATACCGAGCCACTACCACTGGCAACAATAATGGAACCAGATTTACTTGGTGATTGAGTTTGTATCGCGTTCCAAGGCGCAACCCAATAGAGTAAAAGCATACCGGGTACTGCCAGTAAAGCGCTCAAGTAGAAAAAATCTGTCCAGCCAATATTGTCGACAATTAACCCACTGAAGCTAGAGGTAATCACCCGGGGCAGAGAGGCCAAGGCGGTAAACAATGCGAGTTGAGTGGCCACTGCCATGCGGGAGGTTTCCCTCGCAATGTAGGCAACATACGCAGATGTGCCCAGCCCCGCGCCCAAATACTCACCGGCAATGACAATAGCCAGCACCCAAGGGTCGGTGCCTGCTTGAGACAACCAAACAAAACCAAAAATAGTCACCAGCTGAAAAACTCCAAAAACCCAAAGGGCACGATTAATACCGATCTTAAAAATGGCAATTGCACCCAAAAAACCACCTATGATGGCCGGCCAAAACGCGGCGTTTTTGGCGATTATGGCAATCTGCTTCGTGCTAAATCCGGCATCAATATAAAAAGGTGTGGACAATGCTGTGGCCATATTGTCGCCGAGCTTATACAGCACCATAAAAGCCAGTACTGCCAAAGCTGGCCCCAGAGCGCGACGCTGGAAGAACTCTTGAAAGGGTAAATATGTGGCCTGCCAAAGATTAGACGGCGGCGGAGCCAAGGTTTTAGGCTCGTTAATAAATAGCGTAAGCAATACGCCAACACCCATAAACGCTGCCATCACCGTAAAGTTTATCTCCCAACTCACGCTGCCTGCGAGAAACAAGCCTAAGGAGCCTGGTATAAACCCAGCTACGCGATAGGCCTGGACGTGAATAGTATTGCCTAGCGCTAGCTGGCCTTCCGTTTCCAAAATTTCTCGGCGATAGGCGTCTAATGCAATATCTTGCGTAGCACTAAAAACAGCAACCGCGGCAGCAATAAAGGTAATAGTTTGCAGTTGGGAGTCGGGCTGCCAATAACCTAGGGAACCGATGAAAAAAATCAGCGCTAATTGAGTAATGAGCATCCAACTTCTGCGCCGCCCAAGCATGGGCAATGAGTAGCGTTCAAGAACTGGCGCCCACATGAATTTAATAGCGTAGGGATATTGTACGATCGTGAAAAAGCCAATGGCAGTGAGGCTTACGCCCTCAAGTCGCATCCACGCAGGAACCAGTTGAATCAGTAGATAAAGCGGCAAACCCGAGGCAAAACCTGTAGCAATACATATGAGCATGCGCCGGTCGAGCAACTGCTGCCAAAGCGACTCACCGACTAATTCAGTTGAGCTATTTAAATCAGTCACGGAAATTGTTGAACTGCAAGGGCAGGTCTACATCACTCTCTTTCAGGGCCGCCATAGCCGCTTGTAAGTCATCACGTTTTTTTCCGGTAACGCGCACCTTGTCGTCATTGATTTGGCTTTGCACTTTTAGCTTAGCTTCTTTCAACACCTTAATCAGCTTCTTCGCGTTGTCCTTATCTAGGCCCTGGGCTAGCGTAAACTTTTGTCGCTTCAACTTGCCAGCGCCCTCTACGTCACCCGGCGTAAGTGCGCGACTATCAACGCCACGAGAAGTCATTTTGTCGCGCAAAATATCTTTCAGCTGCCCTAACTGAAATTCTTCTGGCGCGGTTAACAAAATGCTTTTTTCCTCTAGCTCGATATCTGCTTCAACATTGCGAAAATCAAAACGGGTACGCATTTCTCGAACGGCCTGATCCACGGCATTACGTATCTCATGCAAATCTACTTCTGAAACAACATCAAATGAGGGCATATTTTCGTCTCCTTTAAACTACTCAACAACTGCCTACTATCTTGCAAGCCTAAATCATAAAGAGCTTGTCGTCGCGACAGCAGATGAAAATTCTGCAATTTAGTCCAATGTATTTCGTTATACCATGACCACTACACACGTTTGCTACCGCCGATCATATGCGAAGGAAAAAAATCAGTTATGAGTCGAATCAGTCGAGTGACAACAAATAATGGAGACGGCGGTCAAACAAGACTGGCCACGGGCAAAAAAATTGCCAAAACGGCGCCAATAATCAGGGCACTGGGCAGCACTGATGAGCTCAACAGCGCTATTGGCTTGCTGCGCTATCATCTTACTGAGGTTGATCAATCTGACAAGGTACAAACTAATCTGAGCGAAGTTCAACAAGCCTTATTTGACCTTGGTGCTGTCTTAGCTCTAGAGGGCCAGTATGACGCCAAGACATTAGTCACCGGCCAAGATGCCATTAGCCAAGCTGTTGAATTGATGAACACAAAGCTCCCACCACTAACTGAGTTTGTTATACCTGGCGGGTCGATTGCTGCGGCTCACAGTCACGTTTGCAGAACAGTATGTAGGCGAGCGGAAACAGACTTATGGTCGGTGTTGGAAGACCAAGACTTTTCGGGCAACTCTATCGAAAAGACAGAGGCTGCACAGAATTTGCGCGCAGCCGGCGTTTATCTCAATAGGCTCAGCGACTACTTTTTTGTACTGGCTCGAACCTTGATGAATAATACTGAGGAACCTCAGTGGAGAGGACCTCAAAAAAGTGCCTGACATGAAAAGGGACGGTAAAAAAATACCTACAAAGCCAAACGTCTGATATCACCCAATATCTGAGTGAGGAGGAGCATAAACTGCCCGCCGTCAACGCCGTTGATCACTCGGTGATCATAGGACAATGACAAGGGTAGCATTAGTTTAGGACTAAATTCTGCGCCGTCCCAGACCGGGTCCATTGCAGAAGATGCCACACCTAAAATGGCCACTTCCGGCGTATTCACGATGGGCGTAAAACCGGTGCCACCAATAGCTCCCAGGCTGGAAATTGTAAAAGTGCCTCCACTTAAGTCATCCATAGCTAACTTTTTGTTGCGCGCTTTTTCTGCGAGAACACCAATAGATTCACAAAGCTGCCAAATACCCATCTTGTTGGCGTCCCGTATCACCGGCACCACCAACCCACTAGGAGTGTCTACTGCAATACCAATGTTCATATACTTTTTCACAATGATTTGGCTGCCGTCACTGTGCAGCGAACTGTTGAATTTAGGATAAACCTCTAAAGCGTGACAACACGCTTTCACCAAAAAAGCCAAGAGCGTAAGACTGAGGTCTCGAGTAACAGCTTCCGGCTTTAGACCCTTACGAAAAGTTTCTAATTCAGTAATATCTGCTTTTCCATGCTGGGTAACATGGGGTACGTTGAGCCAGCTGAGATGCATATTCACAGCAACCTGCTTTTGAATGCGCGAGAGCGGCATGGCCTCTATTTCACCAAAACGAGAAAAATCTATCTCTGGCGGTGTTGGAATACCGCTAGCGGCGCTAGCACCGCGCCCAACCGCTTCCTGCTTCAATTGCGTTTTAACATGAACCTTAACGTCGTCTTTAGTCAGCCGTCCGCGGTTACCAGTGCCTTTTATAACGGCTAAATCCACACCCAGCTCACGAGCCAATCTGCGCACCGCCGGACCGGCGTAAATATTTTTATCGATTGCGCTTACGCCCGCTACCGGGGTCTCGACGGAGGCAGGCGGTGGTGCCGTTTTATTAGTGGATGCGTCGGTAGAAAGATCGCTAAAAAAACCTCCGTCGAAAGTTTCATTTTTATCCTCCTTTCCTACCGATTCAGTCTCTTTGGAGCTTAAATCCGGATTTGCCATATTTTCCCTAACAAAAGAAACGCTGCTAGTGTCTGCTGTTGAAATCACTGCAATCAGGCTGCCGGCGGAAACTTGGTCCCCTACCACTACAGCAAGCTTTACAACTTCTCCGCCGAATTCCGCAGGAATTTCCATAGATGCTTTGTCTGACTCTAAAACCAACAGAAGATCACCAAGGCTTACGCTATCACCCACCTCGATACCGACCTCAATGACTTCAACTTCGTCAATGTCACCTAAGTCAGGCACCAATACATCTACGTCTTTCTTTTCATTGGTTGAGCGTGAAGATTCAGCAGCTGTCGAGGCGACAGCGTCACTGACAACGTCGGGAGCACCGATACCTGACGTCGGCGCGTCAGATTGCGATTGATCTAATTTCGGCTCCTGGGTATCACTCACTGCCCCTGACCCGTTGGCCTCCACAGAAATATGCGCGATGAGCGACCCTTCACCCACCGTATCGCCTAGTCTAATGGCAAAGCTTTGTAAGACACCTGTAACACCCGCCGGCACTTCCATGGATGCTTTATCAGATTCAATGACAATAATTGGGTCGTTTTCACCTACGAGATCGCCAACCGAAACGCATAGCTCAGTCACCTCTACCTCATCGATATCACCCAGATTGGGTATAAGTACGTCCAAATCTTCCTCACTTAAACAACAGTTAAACCAACGACGGCTGCTTTTTTATCTAATTTATTTTACTGTTTTTTCTGTTTGCTAAATTTTCTAGACCAAACGAGGGTTGGTTTTTTCTGCATCCAACCCCAAATCTGCTTGCGCTTTTTCCACCAATTCTGCATCTACCTTGCCAGCACGCAACAACTGCCCTAAGGCAGCCAGAACAATAAAACGGCGATCTACTTCAAAGAAATGCCTTAGCTTTTCGCGCGTATCGCTACGACCAAACCCATCAGTACCTAACACGTGGAAGGGCGCGTCTATCGCGCTACGCAGTTGCTCCGGTAACGCCTTCATATAATCTGAAACCGCGATGACAGGCGAACCCACCCATTTCTTGCCAGCATCATCATTCATGCACTGAGCTACATAAGAGTGCTTTGCATCCGCAGTCGGATGTAATAAATTCCACCGATCCACGTCTTGAATATCGCGAGCCAACTCTGTGGCACTGGTCAAGCTCCAAACCTGTACGCGCACGCCATAATCTTTAACCAACATTGCGGCCGCTTTTATTGCTTCGAGTAAAATTGTGCCGCTACCAAACAAGCGCACAGCAGGCGCTTGGGCACAGCCTTGTTCTGAGAACAAATACATTCCGTTAACGATGTCTTGCTCAACACCATCGGGCATAGCCGGCTGCTGGTAAGACTCATTCATTAAAGTGATATAGTAGTATACAGCTGCATTTTCTTCATACATATGCCGCAAACCGCGATGCACAATAACCGCAAGTTCATAGCCAAAGGCGGGATCATAACTTATACAGTTAGGCACAGTAGCTGCGAGCAAATGCGAGTGTCCGTCTTGATGCTGAAGACCCTCTCCATTCAGAGTGGTTCTGCCTGCGGTACCGCCCAACAAAAATCCTTTGGCTTGAGAGTCTCCTGCCGCCCATGCCAAATCTCCAATTCGTTGAAAGCCAAACATTGAGTAGTAAACATAAAATGGCAACAACGTGAATTGATGAGTGCTATAAGACGTTGCCGCCGCCATCCATGCGGCAAATGCCCCCGCCTCATTTATGCCTGCCTCTATAACCTGACCACTTTCTGATTCTTTATAAGCGGCCAAAGCATCGGAGTCTTCGGGTTCGTAAAGCTGTCCTACTGAAGAGTAAATTCCAAGCTGACGAAACATGCCCTCCATACCAAAGGTGCGCGCCTCATCAGGCACAATAGGCACCACCCGCTTGCCCAAAGACTTATCTCGTATTAGCGACCCAAGAATTCGCACGAACGCCATGGTTGTACTGATACTGCGTTTACCGCTGCCTTTTAGCTGTGCGTCAAAAATTTCCAAACCAGGAATAGTTAACGTGGTTTGATCTAATACCCGTTGGGGTATAGCGCCGCCCAGAGCATGGCGCTGTTTATTCATATAGGCAATTTCTGAACTGTCCGGAGATGGCCGAAAGTAAGGCACATCCTCCAGCTGTGCGTCATCCAACGGCACGTCAAATCGATCACGAAAATGCTTTAGTTCTTCCAAGTTCAATTTCTTGACTTGGTGGGTAGTGTTTTCGGATTCTCCAGCATCACCCATACCGTAACCTTTCACAGTTTTAGCCAAGATCACTGTGGGCTGACCTTTATGTTGTGTAGCAGCATGATAAGCCGCGTAAACTTTAAACGGGTCGTGCCCACCGCGATTGAGGCGATAAATGTCGTCGTCGGTAAGATGCTCTACCATTTTTAGCAAATCTGGGTGCTGGCCAAAAAGCTTATCGCGAACGTAACCACCCCCTTTAGCTTTGAAGTTCTGATATTCCCCATCAACAATCTTATCCAACTGCTCCTGCAGCAAGCCTTGCTTATCTTTTTCTAATATTGGATCCCAGAGACGACCCCAAACTACTTTCAGAACGTTCCACTCAGCCCCTCTGAAGTAACCTTCTAACTCTTGAATGATTTTTCCATTACCGCGAACTGGGCCATCTAAACGCTGAAGGTTGCAGTTGACGACAAAAATCAGGTTATCCAGCTTTTCTCGACCGGCCAAAGATAATGCGCCAAGCGACTCAGGTTCATCGCACTCACCATCACCCAGAAAAGCCCAAACTTTACGGTCACCCATTTCAACCAAGCCGCGACTGTCTAAATATTTCATTACATGAGCTTGGTATATAGCCTGCAAAGGCCCTAGCCCCATAGAAACAGTTGGAAACTGCCAGTAGTCCGGCATCAGCCAGGGGTGTGGGTAAGACGATAAGCCTTTGCCATCTACTTCGCGGCGAAAGTTGTCCATCTGCTCTTCCGAAAGACGACCTTCCAAAAACGAGCGTGCGTATATGCCAGGTGCTGCGTGACCTTGAAAATAAATAAGGTCTCCTGCAGTTGAATGAGTAACTAATGGATCCGAGTTAGGCGCTTTGAAAAAATAGTTAAAGCCAACGTCATATAACGTGGCCGAGGATGCAAAACTAGAAATATGGCCACCCAAATCTCCTGGGCGACGATTTGCGCGAACGACCATGGCTAGAGCATTCCAGCGAATTAGACTGCGAATGCGCCGCTCCATAAATAAATCGCCAGACATAAAGGCTTCTTGGGAGGTCGGAATGGTATTTCGATAGGGGGTGGAAACGGTGTAGGGCAAGCTAGAGCCAGTTTTTGTTAACTCCGCAGAGAGCGTTCTCAGCAATTGGGTTGCGCCTGCAATGCCGTCACGCTTTAGCACCCCATCAAGCGCGTCTATCCATTCCTGAATTTCTTCAACATCTAGCTTTGCTTGTTGCTCCAACCGATCCTGAGCATTCATTTATTAATTACTCCTTCATAAAAACTAATATAATTTTGCAGAGTCAGCATTCAGCGCTTGATAAAGTGCGAGCCAATCAAATCCAACACCGGGATCACTTTTTCGAGTTGGCGCAATTTCCATATGACCAACAATGGAATCGAGACCAATAGTCGGATAACAATCAAGCAGCCAGCGACAGGCGATTGTTAGCGATTGATACTGCGCCTGTGTAAAGTCTGATGTGACCGTACCTTCGAGTTCAATGCCGATACTATAGCCGTTACAGCCATTTCTATGCTGCCAACAGGAAATGCCAGCATGCCAAGCTTGATGATTAAAACCAACAAATTGCTGCACATTGCCAAGCCGATCAATGAACAAATGAGGTGATACGCGCAAGCCCTCTAAGTCTTGAAAGCTTGGGTGCTCCATAATGTCTAATTTATTAAGAAATAGCCGCTCTGGTGCACCTGTGCCGTAGTGACCCTCTGGTAACGAAACACAATGTAAAACAATCAGCTCTGGGGCAAAATTTTCTAGCCGCGGCGCGCAGTTTGGACTGGGCGTCCAAAGGGCGGATGGTAAGCGATGGTCAGTGTCTGCCATCATTCTGTTTTTCTTGTCACATCTAAAGTTTATACTGCGCTGCATCATTTGTAATGAAATTGTTTGTTCAGCTCACGAGCGAAATTTGGCCTCTTTTTTCGCCTAACGTTAAACATAACGGCCTAGAGCTAGGGTAAATATCCGGTTAAAATAAAGCGCCTACATGTATCATTCAACCTAGATAATGAAGTGAAGCCTCGTATGCACAATCAATTAGACCCAAAATTTTTGGCCTCGGAAGTTAAAAGAAATGTTGCTGCGGCCCTGGCAGAGGATGTTGGCAGCGGCGACATTTCAGCTAGCCTTATACCCAAAGACCAGCAAGCAAACGCCACCGTGATCACCCGAGAAGACGGCGTTTTTTGCGGCAAAGCCTGGGTAGATGAGACCATTCAAAAAGTGGACGCAAACATTTCTGTTCAATGGCGGGTAGAAGACGCCAGTTTGGTTGTCGCCAACCAAACACTATTTACGCTAAGCGGTAACGCTCGCAGCTTGCTCACTGTTGAGCGCACCATGTTGAATTTTGTCCAGCTACTTTCAGGCACTGCCACCCGTACGGCAAATTACGTTGCCCTGATCAACGGCTATAAGGCCCAGCTTTTAGACACAAGAAAAACCGTACCCGGGTTACGGGTAGCGCAAAAACACGCGGTGCGCTGTGGCGGCGGCAATAACCACAGAATTGGTTTATTCGATGCTTTTTTACTTAAAGAGAATCATGTAGCCGCGGCAGGCGGAATAGCGCCAGCCATTCGTTTAGCACAAGCATCTCACCCGGGAAAAACCATAGAAGTAGAAGTAGAAACGTTGGACGAATTAGATCAAGCGACCCAAGCCGGAGCTAATATCGCACTCATCGACAATTTTTCTATTGCAGATACCGAAGAGGCGGTCCGACGGAGCGAAGGTAAAATACTGCTCGAAGCGTCTGGTGGCATCGAGGCCGGAAGCATCGCCAGGATTGCAGCGACCGGGATAGATTTCATATCTAGCGGCGAACTTACTAAAAGCGTGGTGCCGTTAGATTTATCAATGCGCTTTACGACCTAATATGCCTCCACACTTACTCTAAAGAGTTGAGGTAGGGCGCCAACACCGAGAGTTCGCCATCGATCTTTGTCGTCACCGACACTCCTAGAATGTGCATGATTAACGGGTAAATATGGACGTTTTCAATAGCGGGCACCGTCATATCTGACTTTAAACTTGGCCCAGTGGCAATAAGTACACCATGCATGCTTTTGTTATTTTTAGGCCGATAACCGTGAGAGCCTTTAACCACTCGACTTTGGTCTTTAGCTCGACGCAACCCAATATACCCGCTTGATTCGGCGACCAAAACCAAATCTGGGGTGCGCGGATCACTCGGTGCAAAGTGAAACGACTGGGGAAATGCGGGCGCTTTGTACACTTTAACGTTTGCTACGTCCCGCAGTTTTGCATAAGTGCGCTTTACTAAATCCGCATCAGGGCTATAAAAGTACGCCAACGCTCCCCCTGGTATCAGTTTCGATTTACCGCGCCATTGCTGCAAATCAATATGGTCGTCCAGAAAAACAACCTTTTCCGCCAACACTGAATCCATCCCGTGGTCCGACGTGACAAATAAATTTATTGGGAGTCCTAGCTTTGCCAACCCGTCTATCAACGCCCCCACCTGCTTATCCACTGCCTTTACTGCGTTGCGCACTTGTCTGGAATCTGGCCCATAGTTGTGTCCAGCACTATCCACAGTAGAAAAATACAGCGTCACGAAGCGCGGTCGCTGGCTTTTGGGTAAGCGAAGCCAAGCCAAGGTTTGCTCGACCCTTTGGGTATTGGGCACCCGTCCATTGTAGCGCTCATAAAAAGTCGGATAAGCACCCTGAATATTTGCCTCACTACCCACCCAAAAGAAACTGGCTGTGGGCAAACCAGCCTGTTGCAAGGCTTGCCACAAAGGGAGACCGCCGTACCAACTGCCATCCGTAACCGCTTTAGCATTTTTCATTGCGTACTTCTGCCCACGTTTTCGGTGGTAAAAGTTGTTACCTATTAGCCCATGGTTACCCGGATATAAGCCTGTGACGATGCTGTAATGATTTGGAAAGGTGCTGCTAGGGAACCCTGGAATAAGGCCTTTGGAGCTAATTCCTGTAGCAACAAGTCCTTTTAGGTTCGGGGCATCATACTTATCTAGATAATCATGACGAAAGCCGTCGAGCGAAAGCATTACAACATAATTATCATCATCGACCTCGAAGTCAGACCCAGCATACGCTGACCCGAGAGAACAAATAACGTAAATTAAAAAAACACGGAGTAATAAAGAATACTTCATTAAATTCACTCTAAATCGAAAAAATGCGCGTTCAAACAACAATCGTTTTACGCGCTAATCAATCGATAGCATATTCGCGACAAAGATCTGCGCCTAAAGATTCCTTTAGCGGCTGTAACCACGGTTCATAGTTTTGCCATGCATCTAATGCTGTACGAAAAATTGGCTGGCGCACCTGCTCGGCACTTGGCGTGCGCACACTCCGTTTGTTTTCGTGGAAATCTACGCAACTTTGCTCAAAAGGTAGTCCACAAAAATCAAGCATTCGCCGTACTTGAATTTCTAGATCTTCCACCACATCTTCGTGCTGAACGCGTAAAACAAAATTGGGTAGAACCTTATCCCAGTGATCCATCAGTTCAACATAATTACGATAGTAGGTGCCTATCTCCTCAAGGCCATAAGTAAATTCCTGCCCCTCAAAAAACAACTGTTTAAATCCACTAAAGCAGCAAGACATGGGGTGACGACGTGCGTCAATAATTTTAGCATTGGGCAAAATCATTCGAATCAACCCTATATCTCGAAAATTATTTGGCATCTTATCGATAAAGAATTTACCACCTTCGCGATGGATTTTAGTCTCATCAATATAGTTTTGGCCGAGTCTTTGGGCTATCTCAGGCGTCAATTGACTCAATACCTCAGGGTATCGGGGCTCCTCCTTAACAGTGCGACGACCATTTAATCTATGCGCTATTGCAGGGATATTATTAAGTTCTAAGGTGCCATCCACCATCGAGTGCGACGCTAAAATCTGCTCAAGTAAAGTGGAACCGGCCCTGGGTAGCCCTACTATAAATATTGGATCCGGAGCAGTACAACCGGCATAACCAAAGTTTTGGAAAAGTGCCGCAGTACAAAACTTCTGTTGCAACGCCAACTTATACGACATTCGCTCTTTATCGTAATGAGATTGTTCCATCTTTAACTGATTACCAAACAAATAATAGTCTGCTGACGCGGCGTAATCTTTGGCATCTTCCATGGCTTTACCAAGTGCAAAACTAAGATGAATCCTGTCCTCTAGGCCAGTAGTTTTGGATTGCTGATACTCCCGCATTTGATCTATTTCCTCATCCTCAAACTTATAGGTCTTGAGGTTGGCTAGGCTCCAAAATGCATCGCCAAAATCTGGTTTAGCTTTATAAACAGAACGATAAGCGTCAACGGATTCGTCTATTCGACCGATGGTCTTAAGAGTATGACCGCGCAATAAATGAGCCGGCGCAGCATCCGAATCCATTGCGACAAACTCATCGTAAAAGGCCAATGCTTCCTCAAACCTACCTACAGCGACACATTGATTTGCGTAGGCAAAGCGATATTTATTGTTTTGCGGCTCAGCGTCTAACAAAGTTTGAGCTTGTTCCATACACAGGCCAAATTTCTGGCGCTTGTACAGCACATTCATATAGTCAAAACGGACTAACTTATTATCGGGTTCATAAACCAAAGCACTTTCTAAGATAAATTCGGCATCATCTAGGACATGAGTCTTGACTCCTAAATCGGCCAATAACCGCATCCCTTCAATATTCTTCGGGTGGTTCTGCAAAAAGCTTCTACACAGTTGCTCAGCCTTTGAAAGTTTTCCTTCCTCCATCATATTTCTCACACCTAAAAGCTCAGGAGGAAGAGCAGCAAGGCGCTGATACTGATCTTTAAAATAATCTTGAGCTTTTTGATCTACCCCAGAATCAGTCAGCGTCATCAACATCCGCCAACTGGCGATTAGGCTGCTGTTTTGTCTGACCGCCTGCTGGAAGGCCCTACGAGCTTCGTCGGGATCATCGAGGGCTAAAAGAACATGACCTCGCTCTTGCCAAGCTCGACCATAGGCCGGCTCAATCTCGATTAATTTTTGCAGAGAACTTAAAGCACCATCATAGTTTTCTCTCAACCTTTGAACCACTGAGAGAAAGTACAAAGCCTCTGAGTGATTGGGATAGTCGGTCAATAAAAGCTCCAACTGATTTTGGGCAGTGGCAAAGTCACCAGCTTGGATTTGCGACTTTCCTTGCGACAACAATTCTGTCGCAGCCTTCAGTGAAAGCTTCGATAAATCATCATTTTGCTTATTAATTGGGCCGATACCCGACATAGATTTTCCCGTTACCTGATGTGTCATTGGATCTTGTGTAAACCAAATTATAGAGCCTAATTCCTAAAACAAGAAAGGCGAGCCTAAGCTCGCCTTTCTCTATAATTCGACTTAACGAATATTACCCATCAATTACTCATTAAAGTCGTACTTGAACCGCGCACCAATCGTGCGAGGACGATTCGTCGTCGTTCTTTCAAGGAAATCCTGACGGTTAATGTGCAACTGAGCGCGCTCGTCGGTTAAGTTGCTGACATATAATTCAACGCCCCAACCTGTATCAGTGGTTAGTCCAACTGACGCGTCCATGATTACGTAACTGTCTTGCATGGTATTTGGCTCTGTAGTTGTGTCAACTATAGAGTTGAGTGCTTCGCCAGAGTATTTACCACCTAGCTGAAAGAAGCCTTCTTTTCCACCAGACATTTCCCAGTAGTAACGAGCACGCAGATTACCCTGAAACTCAGGCGTTAATGGTAGCGGACGTCCCTCGTCCTGAACGACGAAAGCGAAACCTGGATCAACTCGAACCAGCTCAGTTTCGTTGTAAGACATTGCCCCAGAGACAGTAAGGTTATCAGTAGCTGCCCAAACCATATCCATTTCGAGACCAGTAATCTCCGCATCGCCGCCATTATCTACGATAGTGAAAATAGAGATATTTTGAGAGTCGAATTGAGATACTTGGATATCTTCCCAGTCGATCTGGTAAAGCGATCCGTTCAAGCGCATTCTTCCGTCCAACAAAGTCATTTTCCAACCAAGCTCAAGATTCTCCAAGGTATCAGAATCGAACTTGTAAGGAAGACAATAGCCGGGGAAACCGTTGGTTTCGTTAGCTGCAACAGGTGCGCACTCAGTTCCAGCACTATAAGTACCCTTCTGCGCTGCGCCACGGTTGAAGCCGGGAGGCCGGTAGCCTTCAGAAGAAGTAACAAACAACAATAGATCGTCAGTAGGCGTCCAAGTCACCGTGAACTTCGTAATCGTATCAGTGGTACTAATTGGCTGCAGAACATTAAACTTTTGCGCGTAATCTCTACCGCCAGTTACATTCGGTCTTACGTCATTTGATGGATCAGCATCGTCCGTGAATAACGGACGATTACCGTAACGCCATGCACCATAACCGGTAAAGCCATACTCCAAATCATAGTAACGTGCAGAGCCTGCGACCGTTATATTCTCGGTAATATCATAGGAAAGCTCGCCAAAATAAGCAATCTGCTCTTCGTTACGATGGTTATCGTTACGGAAATGCGTAGCTGGGTTAACCTGACCGCGAGCGTTAGCAGCGGCACCATCTAGCGAAGAGTTGAGATTAATATCTATCGGTGCGAAGCCCGCTTCCGCTGACCCTAAATAATTGAAATTACCAACGTGCAGAATTTCTGCATCTTCGTAGAAAACGCCGCCAGTGAAACGCAAAGCATTGTCTGGATCAGTGGAAACGCGGACTTCGTGTGTCATCCGAGTATTTTCGTTTTCTGCGTTGAAGTTATTCGCAGGGTTTCCACATTCTATTACACCAGTGTTACCACTTAACGTGGGATCCCAGCTGTAGTTTGCCTGGCCATTGTCTAAACCATGATAGCCAGTTCCAGTTAAGTATTCACACTGATAACCAGGAATAAAGGCGCCAATATTTGAATAGCCTGTGTAGTCCAAACGCTGAGACACTTCCCGATCCAGAAAGGCACCGGTGTAAACCAGATCTAAAGCACCAACCCGACCATCTAATGTCCAGGCGTATTGGTTAAACTCGTCTTCAAGCGAATCTTCAGTGAACCGTGCTACCTTAAGGTCCCCCAAAGATTCGTCGTAGTCGAAAACGCCCTGAGTCTTTAACGACTGCTGGGTAAACTGAACCAACGCGGACCAGTTGTCATTAATCAAATACTTCGCGCCTAAACGCACCCCTTGGTAAGACGCATCATTGAAATCGTCTTCCACAAGACCTGAGCTTGTGGCTGTTGTGTAGTTAACTGGGATGGTTACTCCGCCCGCGCCAACAACCGTACCATTACCGAAAACATGACCTTCTTCAAAGTCTACAGATGCGCCAGGATACTTTGGGTTCACCGCCGCATTCGCAGTGAATGTGCCTTCGACGTTATCGATGTACCCGCCTTTGTTGTCACTGTAAACCGCAGCACGAACTGCTAGCTTTCCTTCTATAACCGGGATATTGATCATGGCTTCGACTTTGTCGCTGGGCTCACCCTTAGAAGTGCTTGAGAAGCCGGCAGCTAAGCTTGCGCCAAACTCGTCGATCACAGGCTTATTCGTGATCAATCGGACAGTACCCGCCTGTGAGCTAGCACCATAAAGGGTGCCCTGTGGTCCAGGAAGTACTTCGATACGCTCCATATCCGTAATATAGACATCTAAATTACGGCCACCAGCGGTTACCGGTTGCTCGTCAAGATAGAGAGCCACGTTTGGCGCAGAACCTTGAGATTCAGCAACTGAGATATTAATTGCATCAACCGCGGCTCCGCGGATATAAATTTCGTTTTGACCAGGACCACGGCCACCGGCATTTACGCTGGGCAAATACTTAACATAGTCCTCAAAACTGGTGATGTTTTGCTCTTCCAGCGTATTTTCAGTCATTGCCTGAACGGCAATTGGCACGTCTTGCATGCTTGCTGATCTTTTGGTGGCTGTGACCACCACTTCTTCTATATAACCCTCAGCCGCGCCAGCATTAGCTGCTGTCATCGATACAATGGCAGCAACTACTGCCTGATTAATCTTGCTACGTTGAAATTTCAAATCTCACCTCTTTGCTTAAAAATCAAGTTTCTTTGAATAGGAATAGCATATTCTTACTATGCATATCTTTAGAAGACGAAGGAAAAAAAGCATGTCGCTCCGCTACTTCCCTGCACTATATAACAAAAATGCAGGTATTTTTGATAAAACTCGAAAAAAATTGTTTTACGAGAGCTGAAAAGTCCTTATAGCACATATCAATCCTCCTTCTGTGCGGCCACTACAAAGGCGAAAACACCACCGACTCTAAGAATAAATCTAGGAGCCATCACAAACTGAAAACTAGTCTTTTACGCAAGCGCCTTCCATGGTCTAATCGCGGCCTTCGAGTTATGTTTTGCGCTTTTGGATCACATTTAGCTCCCACAATCTCGATATAGAGGTATTTTTAGCATAACTATTTGCGGAAATGGATAACATTTAGGAGCAATTCTTCTGAGCCAAGAAATAGAAGTTCTGATTACTATCAGGCAAATCATTCGAGCTACCGACCTATATTCTCGGCAGTTAAGCAAGACCGCAGGACTTACAGCACCGCAGTTATTGCTTTTACAAGCGATCCAGGAGCTCGGGGCGGTGGCTATTTCAAAGTTGTCGACCAAAGTTAGCCTGAGCCAGGCAACTGTGACCAATATTCTCGACAGGCTAGAAAGTCGCGGCTTAGTAGCGAGACACAGAAGCCACTCAGATAAGCGTGTAGTGCACGCAACCCTTACCGAAGAGGGTGAAGCAAAAATTGCCACTGCGCCGAAACCATTGCAGGATGTTTTCAGTACAGCATTTGAAAAACTAGAGGCGTGGGAAAAGTCTATGATTGTTGCTTCGCTGCAAAGGGTAGCAGGTATGATGAACGCAGAAAATATAGATGCATCGCCAATGCTTCACGTCGGTATTGCTGACGAAGCGCCGAGCGAGTTAGCTTAAATCAGTAAAACAAAAAAACCTCAGCCACACCTCGCGGCGCCATTTCAGCCCCAGCCGAAAAGCCAGAAACAAACGCATCAACCACCTCCCTGAGAACCCAACAGCTACCTCACAACAGACATCTTACCTGATCGCAAAACTCCGATGTACTGGAGCTACCTCCTTGATCCTTAGTTAGCGCTAACCCTCCCACATAGACCTCTTGAACTGCCCGATCAAGGTTAGAGGCCGCATCGGCAAAACCCAGATATTGCAAGAGCATCACCGCCGAAAGAAGGGTTGCCGTTGGATTAATAATATTTTGCCCAGCAATATCTGGAGCAGTGCCATGCGCAGATTCAAAGTAGGCATAATCTGCCCCGTAGCACCCCGACGGCGCCAGTCCGAGACCACCAATTAGCCCAGCTGCGCCATCTGACATGATGTCGCCGTACAAGTTGGGCATAACCACCACATCCAACGCGTGAGGGTTGGATATCATCCGACACAGAAAGTCGTCCACGATAAAGTGCTCAAACCCAATATCTGGATACTCTTGCGCAATGCTCTTCCCAATCTCGAGAAACAAACCGTCGGACACGTTTAGCATATTGTACTTACACGTCACAGTGACTTTGCGCTTGCCGTTGCGCTGACGCGCAAGCTCGAACGCATGACGAATAACACGCTCGGAACCGGCTTCAGTAATGGCTTTTAACGCATACTTGCCTGGCCCCAAATCAGAAATATTTGCACGTGCATGAGGAGAAAATAAATTCAGCCCGGCCAGATCGTCAATATCACCCTCAAGACCTAGGTATAAATCCTCAAGATTTTCACGCACGATAGCAAAGTCGATACCGTCAGGACTCGCCAACGGAGAATTAAATCCAGGCCGCCATTTACACGGACGAACATTGGCAAAGGTCTGCTTGCCCCAACGCAGATAAAACAGCGCAGCTGTGCTGTTGCCACTGGTAGAACCGAAAAATGTCGCGTCAGCACTGTCAATTGCAGCCTTAGCCTCAGCTGGAAAAAGCGCGCCGGTGGCCACCTTTGCTGCGGCTCCGATCAGCGGATAACTGAACTCAATATCTAAATTCATGGATTTTAGAATATCTACCGCTGGCACCATTACTTCGGGTGACGCATCGTCCCCATTGAAAACCGTGACATGCTTTGTCGCCATCTCAAGCCTCCTAAATATAACCCTGAAAACCCCACTTTACTCTAGCGCAAATATTCCTAACCCACATCCACATCCACATCCATTTTCGAGCCCTAACTACAGACCCTATCTTTAGT